>JBOGDN010000228.1:0-7671 GCA_050742995.1 Stackebrandtia sp.
CCCCAGCACCATCCACGGCCTGCGCCAGATCGGGATCACGGCGCGACGCGCCGGCGGCGACGGCGCGGCCCAGGCCCGCTCGGCGTGCGAGATCCAGTCCGGCTCGGCAAGCCCGAGCCCGTCGACGAGCATCCGCCTAGCCGAGGCGCAGGCCTGGCTCACGTCGCGCGGGAAGCTCGTCCACACCGCGACGCCGGCCTCCCGCAGCGCCTCTACGTCGGACTTCCGGTTCTCTTCGGCGTTGGCGAGCACCAGATCCGGACGGCAGGCCAGCACCTTCTCCAGGCTCGGGTACTTGCTGCCGCCGACTCGCGGCACGTCCAGGTCGTCGGGACGTACGCAATAGTCGGTGGCCCCGACGAGCAGTTCGGGCGCGGCCAGCGCCACGGTCTCCGTCGTCGAGGGCACCAGCGACACCACGCGCCGCGGCGGCCCGCCGAGGTACGGCTCGCCGAGGTCGTCGTGCGGCGTCGCGTCGGAAACCGGCATGAGCGCAATGCTCGCACCCGCTCCGCGGCGCCTGCGCACGGCTTCGCGAAACGTCGTGGAAACATCGTCGAGGCACACTGGCGTCGACTCGTCGAGGGAGGATGGGGACCCTATGCAACGTCAGCAGGAGTTCGTGCTGCGCACCCTTGAGGAGCGCGACATCCGCTTCGTCCGGCTGTGGTTCACCGACGTGCTCGGCACTTTGAAGTCGGTGAGCGTGGCGCCGGCGGAGCTGGAGGCGGCGTTCGACGAGGGGATCGGCTTCGACGGCTCGGCGGTGGAGGGCTTCGCTCGCGTCTACGAGTCCGACATGGTGGCCGTCCCCGACGCCACCACGTTCCAGGTGTTCCCCTTCGAGGGCACGGGCATCGGCGAAAGCGCCCGGGTGTTCTGCGACATCGTCACCCCCGACGGCTCGCCGAGCTGGGCCGACCCGCGTCACGTGCTGCGCCGGGCCCTCGGCCGGGCCGCCGACGCCGGGTTCACCTTCTACACCCACCCCGAGATCGAGTTCTTCCTATTGGAGGGCGCCGACGGCGACAAGGCGTCGCCGACCCCGGTGGACGTCGGCGGCTACTTCGACCACACCACGCACGCGGTGGCCCGCGACTTCCGCCGCCAGGCGGTGCTGTCGCTGGAGCGCATCGGCATCTCGGTGGAGTTCAGCCACCACGAGGTGGCGCCGGGCCAGCAGGAGATCGACCTGCGCTACGCCGACGCGCTGACCACCGCCGACAACATCATGACGTTTCGGCACGTGGTCAAGGAGGTGGCGCTTTCGGCGGGGGTCAGCGCCAGCTTCATGCCCAAGCCGTTCACCGACCAGCCCGGCAGCGGCATGCACACTCACCTGTCGCTGTTCGAAGGCGAGGACAACGCCTTCCACGACCCCACCGACGAGGTGAAGCTTTCCACCGCCGGCAAGGCCTTTGTGGCGGGGCTGCTGCGGCACGCGCCGGAGTACACCGCGATCACCAACCAGTGGGTGAACTCCTATAAGCGGCTGTTCCCGATGCCGCTGGCCCACAAGGTCACCGAGTCTCCGGCGTACGTGTGCTGGGGACGTTCGAACCGCTCGGCGCTGGTGCGGGTTCCGGCTTACGGAAAGCCCAACTCCGCCCGCGTCGAACTGCGCTCGCTCGACTCGGCGGCCAATCCGTACCTGGCGTTCGCGGTGCTGCTCGGCGCGGGGATGAAGGGCATCGAGGAGGGTTACGAGCTGCCTCCCGGCACTGAGGACGACGTGTGGGGGCTTACCGACCGCGAGCGCCGGGCCGCCGGATATCGGCAGCTGCCGGCGAATCTCGCCGAGGCCATCGACGCCATGGCCGACTCGGAGCTGGTGGCCGAAGTGCTCGGCGAGCATGTCTTCGACTTCTTTTTGAAGAACAAGCAGGCCGAATGGGACGAGTACAAGCGGCAGGTCACCGCCTACGAGCTGGACAGGTACCTCGACTTGTGACCGGCGCGGCGGCGCGGTCGCGTCCGAGCCCGTCGGTTTATTGAATGCTCCCGAGGAACTGCGGGTTGTCGTCGCCTGGACGTCGCGGCCTGGGCGGCAGCCCCACGATGTCGCGGCGCACCGCTGCGGCGTGCCGGCTTTCGGCCCATCCGACGGCGACCGCCGTGGACACGGCGGCGACGAGCAGCCCTTGAGCCACGTCGTTGACCGCCAGCGTGTATCCGGTTCCCCCGACGACGCCGACGATCGAGGCGACGGCGAGCATCACGGCCCAGGCGCGGGCCTGCCGACAGGGTCTAAGCGGTTTGTGTCGCATATCTGACACAACGAGTCAGGCGGTTGCGTAGTCGCGGTGCATGTGCAGATATCCATCTAACGAGGTAGACGGCGCGTGCATCTTGGCGAAAAAACGGACAAATCGCAATCGAATCCGAAAACGTGATTCATCAGACGACTTTCGATTCGGCCGTCACCGTTTTGTCTTTCTGGTCGTTGCGCTGTGAAGAGGATCGGTGTAAACACAAGTGTGAGCGATAAATTACTCACGCCATTTTGGGCATCACGCATCACATAGGCATCACATCGACTCTGTAGAGGAAGGCACATCGATCGTCGCCCCATGTCAATTTAGCTCCACGTAGGATGGTGGGATCCATGGAGTGGTCAGAGCAGCCGATTGGACGACGCGTCGCGTACTGGCGCCAGAAACGCGGAATGTCCCAGCAGGTGTTCGCCGACGCCATCGGCAAGTCCAAAAGCTGGGTCGACAAAATCGAGCGCGGCGTGCGCCGCCTCGACAAGTACTCGGTCCTCAAGGAGATCGCCGACGCCCTGGCGGTCGACACCCAACAACTTCTCGGTCACGACGCCGCACGTCGGTCCGACCAGTTCAACTGCATCGACCAGATCGAAGTCGACAGCATCCGCTCCTCGCTGGAGCGCTACGAACGGCTCGGCCGGTATCTCGGCGGCGCGGCGCTTGAGCCGACGCCGCTGCCGGAACTGCGCAAGTCCGTGGCGCACGCGTGGCTGGCCTATGAGAAAGCCAACTACCCGGTCCTGGCGCGCACCCTTGTGGACTTGCTGCGGCAGGCGCCCGCCGCCGAAGAGCACGCCGTGGGCGCCCAGCGCGCCGAAGCGGCCGGGCTGCTGACGCAGGTGTACCAGATCGCCTCGACGGTGCTGCGCAAGCTGGGGGAGTGCCAGCTCGCCTGGCTCGCCGCCGATCGCGCCATCTCGGCCGCGCAGCGCTGCAACGACCCGCTGCTGGTGGGCATAGCCACCACGAGAGTCGCCAACGCCCTGCGCTCGCTTGGCCGTTCCCAGGCGGCCCTGGACCTCAACGTCCAGGTCGCGCACGGGATGATGTCCGAAATCGGCTCCGGCGCGCGCAGCGACCCGGCCGCGCTGAGCGTGTACGGCGCGTTGCTGTTGCAGGGCGCGATGGCCGCTTCGCTGACCGGCGACGCCGCCACAACGCGCGACCTGCTCAACTCCGCAGAGCGCGCAGCCGAGCGAGTCGGCGAAGGGGCCAACTACTACTGGACGTCGTTTGGGCCGACAAACGTCAAGCTGCACCGCGTGGCCGCGTCGGTGGAGCTGGGCGAGGGCCGCCACGCCGTCCAGGTGCATCAAGGCATCGACCCCGTCCAGCTGGAGGCGCTGGTACCCGAACGGCGTGCCCACCACTACCTGGACCTGGCGCGCGGCTACACCCAGATCGGAGACATGGTCGGCGCCGCGAACGCGCTGACGGCGCTGGACCAGGCCGCCCCGGCCGAGATCCTCTGCCGGCCGCTGGCGGCCGACCTCGTCGCCGACGTGCTGCGGCGCAGCGTCGGCCCGCCGCCGCTGCCGGTGCGGCGGATCGCCGAGAACCTGGGAATCGCGGCTTTATGTCATTGACCGGCCGGGGCTCGCCGGTGCTGCACGTGATCGTGTGCGGGTCTCCGCTGGCACGCGACATCGGCGAGGTCCTGCGTTCCGCCGTCTCCAACGGCTGGGACGTATGGACCGTCGCCACCCCGCACGGCGTCCGGTTCTTCGACGTCGACGAGGCCGAGCGGATTACCGGCCACCCCGTGCACAGCCGCTATCGCCGCCCCGAAGACCCGCCGGACCTGCCGCTTGCCGACGCCGTCGTCGCGGTTCCGGCCACCTTCAACACCGTCAACAAATGGGTAGCCGGCGTCAGCGACACGCTGGCGCTCGGCGTGCTGACCGAGGCGCTGGGGATGGGACTGCCGATTGTCGCCGTGCCGTACAGCAACCGGGCGCACGCCGCCCACCCGGCGTTGGCCGCCAGTGTGGATCGTCTGCGTGAGTGGGGAGTCGTCGTGCTGTACGGCGACGACTTCTACCGGCTGCACGAGCCGCGCGCAGGAGCGGCCGGAAGCGGCGGCTTCCCGTGGGGCCGCGTGCGCTCGGCGATCGAGGACATGCGTCGTCGCGACCTCTTAACTCGCCGCCGCGCCGTATGCGGCGGGAAGCAGGCACGGTAGCCTCACCGTCGATGAACACCACCGTCGCCGACGTCGTTTCGGGCCTCGACATGTGGTATCCGCGCGACTGGGCGGCCGAATGGGACAGGGTCGGCGTGGTGTGCGGCCGGGGCGGCCGCACCGTGGAACGGGTATTTTTCGCCGTCGACTGCGTCCCCGAGACGGTCGCCGAGGCGCGAGACGCCGACGCGCAGCTGATGGTCGTGCACCATCCGCTGCTGCTGCGCGGAGTCTCCACCGTGTCCCCGGACACCTACAAGGGCGACATCGTCCACACTCTCATCGAGTCCGGGATCGGCCTGTACGTCGCGCACACCAACGCCGACGTGGCCTTGCCGGGCGTTTCCGACGCCCTGGCGAAGACGCTGGGGCTTACCGGCGAACTGCGTGCGCTGTCTCCAATAGACGACGGACCGCGTGGCGTCGGCCGCGTCGGCCGTCTGCCGGCGCCCGTCAGCCTCGCCGAGTTCGCCGGGCTCGCCGTCCGGCGGCTTCCCGCCACCGCATGGGGCGTTCGCGCCAGCGGCGACCCCGACCGCGTCGTGTCGACGGTCGCGGTGTCCGGCGGCGCCGGCGACGCCTACCTGTCGCACGCCGCGGCCGCCGGCGTCGACGCCTTCCTCACCGCCGACCTGCGACACCACCCCGCCAGCGAACACGCCAGCCAGCGCGGGCCCGCGCTGGTGGACGCGGCGCACTGGGCCACCGAACGTCCCTGGCTTGACGTGGTCGCGGCCCAAGTGCGCGAGCGCTTCGGCGTCGATACCGTGGTGAGCGACCGCAACACCGACCCGTGGACTGTCCACGCGTCGTCCACACGTCAGTAAGCACAAGGAGCGCGCGTGAAAGCCGACCCCGCCGACCAGCGACGGCTGCTGGACCTCCAGCAAGCCGATACGGCAGTCACCCAGCTGACGCATCGCCGCACCCGACTGCCGGAGACCGCCGAGATCGCCAAGCTGCGCGGCGAGGTCGACGCGCTCGCCGGCCGCCAGGCCGAACACGACGCCGGCGCCTCCGACTTGGCGCGCGACATCGACCGCGTCGAGCGCGAGATCGAACAGGTCCGCGCCCGCGCCGAACGAGACCGGCAGCGCCAGACCGACGGCGGCGCCACCCCCAAGGAGCTGGAGGGCCTGACCCACGAGCTGGAGACGTTGGCGCGACGCCAGTCCGAGCTCGAAGACCAGGAACTCGAACTGATGGAGCGGCGCGAGACGAGCGTGGCCGCCGCCGCCGAAGCCGGCGAGGAGCTGGAGCGCAAACGCGAACAGCTCGCCGACGCTCAGGAGCGCGAAGCCGCCGCCTTGTCCGACATCGACTCCGAGCTGGACAAGCAGCGGGCGGCACACCAAGCCGTCGCCGCCGAGCTGCCCGAAGACCTGGTGAAGCTGTACGAGAAGATCCGCGGCGGCAACCACCCGATCGCCGCGGCCCTGCTGCTCCGCCGCAGGTGCGAATCCTGCCGCATCGAGGCCTCCGGCGGCGAGCTGGCCGAACTGCGCGCCGCCGCCCCCGAGGACGTGGTGCGCTGCGAGAACTGCCGATCCATCCTGGTGCGCACCGAGGAGTCCGGACTGTGAGCGTCGACAAGGTCATCGTGGAGGCCGACGGCGGATCCCGCGGCAACCCCGGCCCGGCAGGCTACGGGGCGGCGGTGATGGACGTGGACGGTCAGATCCTGTTGGACCGCAAGGGATTTATCGGCACGGCCACCAACAACGTCGCCGAGTACTCCGGGCTGATCGCCGGCCTGACCGCCGCAAGAGAGCTCGGCGCCTCCGCCGTCGACGTCAAAATGGACTCGAAGCTGGTCGTGGAGCAGATGAGCGGCAACTGGAAGATCAAGCACCCCGGACTGCGAGTGCTGGCCGCCGAAGCCGCGGCGCTGGTGCGCCAGTTCGACCGCGTGACCTTCACCTGGATCCCCCGCGCCGAAAACGCGATCGCCGACGCGCTCGCCAACGAGGCGATGGACGACGCCGCCTAAAACCGATTGTCGATGTCGGCGCTTTGACATAGCGTCCCCTGGTGACCGAGCGGCGGCGCCATGGATAGAGCTTTTCTTCACGACCCCGGAACCCCGAACACGCGGGGTCCCGTGCGCTACCTGCTGTGGCTGGTCGGCCGCCAGCCCGTTCGCGTCTGCGCCGGGGCGGCGCTGTCGACCACGTCCATCACCGCCATGGCCGTCGCGCCGTTCTTCATCTCCGGCGCCGTCGACGAAGGGCTGATTCCGCGCGACTGGGTCGCGCTGGCGTGGTGGTCGGCCGGAGTCGTCGCCGTGGGCTGGTTCGCCGCCGGCGGCATCGTCGTGCAGCACCGCACCATGACCATGGTGCGACTTGACGCCTCCTACCGCACCGCCGCCGTGACCACCCGGCACATCGCCGACCTCGGCGCGACCCTGCCCCGGCGAGTGTCCACCGGGGAAGTGGTCAACGTCGGAGGCGCCGACGTCGCCGCCGTGGGAGAAAGCATGAGCGTCGTCGGAGGCGGGCTCGGCTCGGCCGCGGCCATCGCGATCATGGGCGTGCTGCTGCTGTCCGTCTCGCCGATGCTCGGCGCGGTCGTCCTCGTCGGAGCGCCCCTGACGGTGCTGGCGGTGGGCCCGCTGCTGCGGCGCCTGCAACGGCGCGAAACCGTCTACAGGGAACACCAGGGCGAGCTGACCGCCAAAGCCGGCGACATCGTCTCCGGACTGCGCGTGCTGCGCGGCGTCGGCGGCGAACGACGCTTCGCCGAGGGCTACCGCGACCGCTCGGCGCTGCTGCTGCGCGAGGGCTACCGGGTCGGAGCGGTGACCAGCTGGGTCAAAGCGCTGGCAGCCGGGCTTCCGGGCCTTTTCGTGGCGGTCGTGGTGTGGCTGGCCGCCCGCCTGGTCGTCCAAGACGTCATCACCGTCGGCGAGATGGTCGCCGTCTACGGCTACGTCGCGATGCTCGCCACTCCGGTGTACTTCCTCATCGAGGGCGCCCAGGACGTCAACCGCGGCCTGGTCGCCGCCCGCCGCGTGATCCGCGTCCTCAACCTCCGCCCCACCCTCCGGGACTCCGCCGGCACGCCCTGTCCCGCCCGGCCCGCCGAGCTGCACGACCCCGCCTCCGGCCTCACCGTGTACCCGGGGGAGCTGCTCGCCGTCGCCGCCGCCCGGCCCGCCGACGCGCTCGCCGTCGCCGACCGCCTCGGCCGCTACGTCGACTCCGCCGCCACCTGGGG
>JBOGDN010000229.1:0-4515 GCA_050742995.1 Stackebrandtia sp.
CCACTGTTGTTCGGCGGCGAGCTGGCAGAGCGAGTAGTCGAAGATCGCGCGGACGAAGTCGGGCGCGCTCGGCTGCGCGTCGGCGGCGGCGCGGACGACGGCGATCTTCTCGGCCAGGGCCGCGCCGCGCCGGGCGAGCACGGCGTCGAGGCGTTCGCGCGGAATCGCCGGCTGGTTCGCGAGCCCGACCAGGACGGGCGGAAACACGGGGCGAAGTTCGGCCACGGCCGCCTCGGCGGCACGCGCGCACCCGGCTCGTCCGTCCGCCGTGGCGGCGAACACCTTGCGCGCCTTGCCCCGCCCGGTGCGCGGCGTGTCGATCTCGGCGATCAGGCCGCGGTCGCGGAGCTTTCCCAGCAGGTAGTAGATGGAGCTGAACCCGATCTCCGTCCACTCCCGCATGCCCCGCGCGGCGATCACCTCCTCCAACTCGTAACCGTGCCGCGGTTTTTCCACGAGGAGGCCGAGCAGAGTCAGCTCGGCCATGGTCGAATCTGCGGGCATAAAAGTTATTCTAGCGCTAGAATAACTGGCCGCGCGGAGGCCGGCGTCGTCGTGTTGAGCGGCGGTTACGCCTGCGGCGACCGGGGATCGTAGGAGTGCGACGACTGGTCGTGCGCGATCGCCGCGCGGACTTCCTGGACCAGTTCGTACATGGCAGATTCGGCGTCGAGCGCGTCTCCGGCCTGGACGGCCCGGGCGACCTGCTCGTGCAGGTCCAGCGCGATCGGTTCGGGCGCCTTGGGCATCAGACCGTGGTGGGTCCGGCCGGCCAGCACCTCGGCCACCACGTCGGTCAGCGCGGCGAACATCTCGTTGCGGCAGGAGCGCAGCAGCAGCGAGTGGAACTCGACGTCCAGCTCCAGGAACTCCTCCAGCTGCCCGGCCTCGCCTCGCCGGCGCATCTGAGCGGCCAGTTCCGCGATTCGGGCACGGTCGCCGGCGGCGGCGTGTCGGGCGGCAGCGGCGGCGGCCAGCGGCTCCACGGCGATGCGCAGCTCGGTCAGGGTGCGCAGCTGGGCGTCGCGACCCGGTCCGTCAAGACGCCAGCGGATGACCCGGGGGTCGAAGACCCGCCACTGCGTCGCCGGCTGCACCACGATGCCGATCCGACGCCGGGACACCACCAGGTTCATCGATTCGAGCAGTCGCATGACCTCGCGCATCACGGTCCGGGACACGCCGAAGTCCTGCCGCAGTCTTTCGAGGGTGAGCACGGCGCCCGGGGCGAGTTCGCCGCTGACGATCTTCATGCCGAGCGTGTCGAGAACCGCGCTGTGCAACACCGGCGCCGCCATCTGATCCTCCCGACTTGCGTTGTCAGCCAACCGTTCGCCGCGTCAGCGCCGGAGCGGACTCCCGGGACACCCTAGCGCGCGGCGACAAGCCGCTCCCAAAAAGGTACTACCAATCTATTCCAATGGTATTACCTTTATGCCATCATCCTGTAAAACCCCCGAACCGCCGACGGCAGGAGTTGGATGAACGCTTCGCAGCATCTGGTCGTCATGGGCGTGTCCGGCTCCGGAAAAAGCACCGTCGCCGAGCTGCTCGCCCACCGACTGAACTGGCCGTTCGCCGAGGGCGACGCCTTCCACCCGCAGGCCAACATCGACAAGATGGCCGCCGGCGTCCCGCTGACCGACGCCGACCGCGAGCCCTGGCTGCGCGCGCTGCGCGACTGGCTGTCGGCTCAGGCGGCCGCGGGCCGAAGCACCGTCGTCACCTGCTCGGCGCTGCGCCGGCTCTACCGGGTCATGCTGCGACTCGCGGACGGCCGCGTCCGCTTCATTCACCTGACCGGCGCCCCGGAGCTGATCGCCGAACGCCTGCGGCGCCGGGACGGCCATTTCATGCCGCCGGAATTGCTGCCCTCCCAGTACCAAACCCTCGAACCCCTCGCGGCCGACGAGGACGGTCTGACCGTCTCCGCGGACGCCGCGCCGCCGCTCATCGCCCAGCAGGTTCTGGACCGACTGGGCGTCAACCTCCCCGACCGGTCCGCATCGCCGTGACCGGCGGCCCACCCGACCCGTTTTCGATCGGAGCCCGCCATGCCTCCCGAGGAATGGACTCAAACCCTCACCACCGGCCCACTGCTCGCCATCGCCGCGGGCGCCATCGTGGTGCTGCTGTTTCTGATTGTCAAACTGCGCCTGCACGCCTTCCCCGCGCTGGTCCTGGTCAGCCTCGCCACCGCGTTCGCCGCCCAGGCGCCGCCCTCGGCGATCATCGCCACCCTGACCGACGGCTTCGGCACGACCTTGGCCAGCGTGGCCCTGCTCGTCGGCCTCGGCGCCATGCTCGGCCGCCTGGTCGAGGTCAGCGGCGGCGCGGCGACCATGGCCGAAAGCCTGGTGAACAGATTCGGCGACAAACGCGCCCCGTTCGCGCTCGGCGTGGCCTCGCTGCTGTTCGGCTTCCCGATCTTCTTCGACGCCGGACTGATCGTCATGCTGCCGGTCGTCTTCTCGATCGCGCGACGCCTCGGCGGATCGGTGCTGCTGTACGGGCTGCCCGCGGCCGGGGCGTTTTCCGTGATGCACGTCTTCGTGCCCCCGCACCCCGGACCGGTCGCCGCCGGCGAGCTGATAGGCGCCGACGTCGGCCTGACTGTCCTGTTCGGGCTGCTCGTCGCGATTCCGACCTGGTACCTCGCCGGTTACACCTACGGCCGGATCATGGGCCGCAAGTTCGAGCTGCCGGTGCCGGAGATTCTCGGCGGACCCGGCGACGACGCCGAGCCGGCCGGCTCGAAAGCCGCCGTCGCGCAGGCGACACGGGTGGAGGCCGCGCCCCGGCTGATCACCGTGGTGTCGGTACTGCTGCTGCCCCTGGTGCTCATCTTCGTCAACACCGGCCTGGACCTGGCCGCCAGCACCGGCTGGGTGAGCGAGGAGGCCACCTGGGTGCAGGTGGCCATGACCATAGGCGCCACCCCGGTGGCGCTGCTCGTCACCGTCCTAGTGGCGTCCTATGTGCTGGGCACGCGGCGGGGCCGCGACCGGTCCGCGTTGGAGAAGACTCTCGATTCCGCTCTCGGTCCGGTGTGCTCGGTCATCCTCATCACCGGCGCCGGAGGCATGTTCGGCGCGGTGCTGCGCGCCAGCGGTATCGGCGACGCGCTGGCGGACGAGATGAACGACCTCGGCCTGCCGGTGATCGTCGCCGGATTCGCGGTGGCCACGGCGCTGCGGATCGCGCAGGGCTCCGCGACGGTCGCCCTGATCACGGCGGCCGGCCTGATCCAGCCGGCGGTGGCGGCCGGCGGGTTCAACAGCGTCGAGCTCGTCGCGATCGTGCTGGCTCTGGCGGCCGGCTCGGTCATGGCCAGTCACGTCAACGACTCCGGCTTCTGGCTGGTGGGCCGCCTGATGGGCATGGACGTCAAGACCACGCTCAAGACCTGGACGGTCATGGAGACCCTCATCGGCTTGACGGGCTTCCTGCTGGCCTGGGCGATCTTCGCCGTCGCCTGAACGCGGCGGCCCGCAGCGGTAAGCGACGCCAGCTGGGAAGACTCTTTACATTCGCGGGGTCGCCGTTTACGTTGTCCCTCTGTCGCCTCACGCGGAGGACCCCGCTTTGTTCAAGCGTCTGCTTCCCCTTGCCCTGGCCACCTTCACGGTCAGCACCGGCAGCCTGGTCATCGCCGGGCTGCTGCCTGCCGTCGCCGAGTCCCTGGACGTGTCGATGTCGGCGGCCGGGCAGCTCGTCACGGCCCTCGCGCTGCTGATCACGCTGGCCACCGCCAGACAGCGCGCCGCGGCGCCCGAACCGGCCGCGGTGAAGTAACCCGCGTCCGCCGCGTATGCGGTCGTCACTCGTGTGGGTGACGGCCGGCGGGTTGGGGTGCGGCGCCTGTTCGCAGGATCCGCCCGCGCGCCTGTCGAACTAGTGTACGATTTCGTGGATCTCAAGATCATTTACGCGAATTCCGGGCGTTTGCGCTGGCGGTGGAGGTGAGCGGCGTGGAAGCGGCGGCCCTGGTCGACCCGGTCGCCGGTCGCGGCGTTGCGGGTGTGTCGCGCGGGGTCGGCGGCGCGGGTCGGGTGCTGCCGGTGGCCGGTCCGCTTGCGGAGCTGTTGCCGTATGGCGGGCTGCGGCGGGGCGCGACGGCGTCGGTGACCGCCTCGGTCGGGCTGCTTGTGGGGCTGTTGGCGGGCGCTTCGGCCTCCGGCGCGTGGTGTGCGGTGGCGGGGCTGCCGCAGCTGGGTTTGCTGGCCTGCGACGAGGCCGGGGTGGATTTGGGGCGTCTGGTGCTGGCTCCGGGGACGGATTGGCCGACGGCGGCGACGGCGTTGTTGGACGGCTGCGATCTGGTGGCCGTCGCGGCGGCGAGCGTCACGGCGCAGGCGGCGCGTCGGTTGAGTCTGCGGGCGCGGCATCGCGGCGCGGTGCTTGTGGGGTTCGGGTGTGCCTGGCCGGGCTCGGAGGTGGTGTTGACGCCGACGGAGTCGAGGTGGCACGGGCTGGGCGCGGGCGAGGGTCGGCTGCGACATCGCGAGGTGACGG
>JBOGDN010000230.1:0-2080 GCA_050742995.1 Stackebrandtia sp.
GGCCTCCGCGACGCCCGGCCTGGACAGCATCAAGGCGGAACTGGTCCGCCTGGGCCGCGGGCTCGGCTGAGGTGTGTCGCGCGTCGCACGCCGCCGCCGTTTCGTCGGCGTCTGGTCGTAATCTGTCAACGTCACACTGAGGAATCCGAGGCGACGACGTAAGGCGCGTGCATGCGGATACTGGTAATAGAGGACGAGGTCCACTTGGCCGACGCCATCGCGCGCGGACTGCGCCGCCACGGAATGGCCGTCGACGTGGCCAACGACGGCCTCAGCGGCCACCAAGCCGCCACCGCCACCAGATACGACGTGATCGTGCTCGACCGGGACCTGCCGGGCATGCACGGCGACGACGTCTGCGCCGACCTGGCCCGCCGCGGGCTGGTGACGCGAGTGCTGATGCTGACGGCCAGCAGCACGGTCGCCGACAGGGTCAGCGGCCTCAACATCGGCGCCGACGACTACCTGGCGAAGCCCTTCGCCTTCGGCGAGCTCGTCGCCCGAGTCCAGGCGCTTGGCCGCCGCTCCACCCCGGCCGCACCCCCGGTGCTGCGCGCCGCCGACGTCGAACTCGACCCGGCCGCGCACAAGGCCACCCGAGGCGGACGCAGGCTCGACCTCACCAACAAGGAGTTCGGACTGCTCGAGGAGCTGCTCAAGGCCGACGGCGTCCTGGTGTCGACCGAGGAGCTGCTCGACCGCGTGTGGGACTCCAACGCCGACCCGTTCACCTCGACGGTGCGGGTCACCATGCGGACGCTGCGCCGCAAGCTCGGCGAGCCGCAGCTGATCGAGAACGTCCCCAAAGAGGGATATCGCATCGTCGAGCCTGCCCCAAGCCAGGCTCGCGACCAGGCCGGTGAGGCGTGAGCAGACGGCTGAGGCCCACCTTGCGACTGCGGCTGGCGCTGTGGATCATCGGCGCCGCCGTCGTCGCCGGAGGCACCGGGGCGCTGATCGCGCCGATGACGGACCCCGCGTTGATCGCCGTGACGCTGACCGCCGCCGTCGCGGTGTGCGGCGCCGCCGGCTACTTCGCCGCCGGGCGGGCGCTGCGTCCGCTGCACGAGGTCACCGCCACCGCCCGTCGCCTGTCCACGAAGACGATGGACGAGCGGATTCGCCTCGACGGTCCCAGCGACGAGCTGCGCGAGTTGGCCGACACCGTCGACGCCATGCTCGATCGCATCTCCGAGTCGTTCGAGGCGCAGCGACGATTTGTCGCCAACGCCAGCCACGAGCTGCGCACGCCGCTCGCGGTCATGCGCACCGAGATCGACGTCGCTCTGTCCAACCCGCAGGAAGACCCCGCCGAGCTGCGGAACATGGGGGAGGTGGTGCGCGACGGCTGCGCGCGCGTCAACGACCTCATCGAGTCGCTGCTGTGGCTGGCCCGCGCCGAAGCCGAGGGCTCGCAGCAGCTGACCCGGGCCGTCGACACCGACCTGGGCGACTGCGCCGCCGGCGCCGTGGAGACCGCCAGCCGGCTCGCCGACGAACTGGGGCTTTCGCTGGCCACGGCGATGTCTCCCGCGCCCGTCGTCGGCGACCCCTCGCTGCTGGAACGCGTCGCCGGAAACCTGATCGAAAACGCCATCCGCCACAACGTTCCCGAAGGACGGGTCTGGGTGATCGCCGGCGCCGAGGACGACCGCTCCTGGCTGGTCGTCGGCAACACGGGATCCGACGTCGACGCCGCCACGGTGGAGCAGATGTTCGAGCCGTTCAACCGCGGCGACGAAGCCCGCGTCGGCCGCCGCGGCGCCGGTCTCGGCATGTCCATCGTCAAGGCCGTGTGCGAAGCCCACTCCGGGACGGTCAGGGCGCGCGCGCTGCCCGACGGCGGGCTGGAGACTCGCGTGGAGATCCCGACGCGGCGCGTCTGAGCAGCCCGACTCGCGGCGGTTTCTGGACGGCGGCCGTTACGCTGTGGCCGGCATGCCCGTGTCGATCCCAGCGGCCGCGCCGCGGGGGAGGAGAACAGCCCATGACGGACGACCCCGCCGAGCCCGCGTGGAACCGAGCCAAGCCGGTGCTCGTCGTGATCGTGGCGCTCGCGGCGGCGGCCGCGGCCCTGCTG
>JBOGDN010000231.1:0-2161 GCA_050742995.1 Stackebrandtia sp.
GAAAAGCGGCGCGTCCCCGCGGCTGCGACGTCCCGGGCCGGGCGCGTGGGCGGGCGCCGCGGCGATCCCGGCGGGGCCGCGACGCGACGCGTCGGGATTGCTGGCGAACCTGAGCATGCCGCGGGGAAGCGTGACCTCGGCGATCGTGCCCTCGCCGACGGCTTGGCGCAGCTGCACGGCGATGCCGTGCCGGATGGCGAGGTGACCGACCACGGTCAGCCCCATGGCCTGCATGGCCTCCAAGTCCAGCGGGGCACGGGAGGCGAGGCGGGCGTTGTATCTGGCCATCCGCTGCGGATGGATGCCGATGCCGAAGTCGCGGACCTGGATGACGACCAGATCGGTCAGGAAGCGCGCGATGACTTCGGCCGGCGCCTTGGAATACCTGGTGGCGTTGTCCATCAGCTCGGCCAGCAGCTGCACCACGTCGTCGATGACCTCGGCGGTCACCCACACTCCTTCGTCGACCGTGCTGATGTTGATGCGGGTGTAGTGCTCGGTGTGGCTTTGCGCGGCGGTCAGCACGTCCCGAAGCTTTTCGTCGGCGGTGCGCACTTTGGCCGGAGAGGATCCGCCGAGCACCAACAGGCTGTCGTTGGCGCGGCCGAGCAGGGACGCGAGGTGGTCGAGCCGGAACAGCCGCTGCAGTCGGTCGGGATCCTGCTCGTCGCGTTCGGCCTCGTCCAACGTGGCCGTCAGCCGGCCCGTCAGCGAGTGGCCGCGGCGCGCCAGCCGGACGAACATCGCGCCGACGTGCACCCGCAGCAGCGCCTGCTGCGCCGCGACTCGAATGGCTTCTCTGTGGACCTCGTTGAAGGCGCCACCGACCTCGGCCAGCTCGTTGGTGCCCTTGGTCTGCAGCGGCGGGGTGGTGCGGTCGGCGAACTCCTCGGGCGTCAGGCCGCCGAGGCCCTCCTGCTCGTCGACGCGCCTGACGGCCGTCGGCAGATCCTCAAGCGCGACCCGCCGCGCCGAATCCCGCAGCTGCCGCAGTCGCTGCGCCAGCGACCGAGCCACGGCCAGCGCCGTCAGCACGCCGAGCACCAGCGTGACCACGACGACCGCTGCCTCGACGAGCACGCGCCGCACCACGGAGTCGCGGATGTCGCGGGCCAGGTCCACCGTCTGGCTCAGCGTCTCGTCGACGACCACCGCGGTGTCGTCGTGGCGGGCGTCGTAGGCCGCGGTCAACTCCTGGTGGTTGATCTCCTGGCCTTCGTGGGACCGGGACTTGGCGACCTGGCTTTCGAGGGTGTTGGCCGGACGGGCGTCGCCGGCGCCGAGTCCGCCTGCGTCGAAGATCGCCGCGCCGGCTTCGTTCACGTCGACGCCGATGCGCCGGTACTCGGCCATCGCCTGCTCGCGGGAGACGCGGAACAGCATGAACGGGCTGTACGCCGCGTCAAGCGGCTCGCCGTCCGCAAGCGACAAGATGAGCACGCGCAGCCGCTCGGAGTACTCGTCGGCCGAGGTCAGCAGGCTGGCGGCGCGCAGGTTCTGGCTCAGTTCGACGTTGTCTGCGAGGTCGACGGCGCGGTCGAGCACGCGCATCAGGCGGCTCACCGCGGAGTTGTAGACGATGAGGTGGTGGGGCGCGATGTCGCCGCGCACCGCGCTGCGCACGTCCTCGAGACGGGTAAGCGGCTTGTCGGCCGAATCCAGAAGGGACTGGAGTTCCGCGTCGCCCTCGAAGCCGGCGCGCGCGTCCGCCAAAGTCTCGATGTGTTCGTCGGCGACTCTGGACGCCTCTTGGAAACGGCTGATCTCCAGCTGCTCGGTCTCGAGGTCCAGCTCTTCGGCGTGGATTTGCACGGCGGCCTCGCTGCGTTCATCCTGCATGGAGCGAATGACCTTGGAGACGGTCTCGGTGAGTTCGACGACCGCGGCGGTCTCCCCGACGTTCAGCGCCTCCGACGCCGAGTCCACCAGCCGCACGGAGGCCACGCCCGCCAGGGCCACCAGCGGGATGAGCAGGATGAGAGCCAGCTGAGAGCCGATGCGCATGTTGGACAGCCGGGGCAGCCTGAGGCGTCGCCGCAGAGCAAAACCCTTAGTCGTCGCCTTGTCGCTGTCGCTCACGAACCCTCCATGGGTTCCTCGCCTCGCGGGGCAGGCACACTCGCCGCCGTCACGGCACGGGCGGTTTTCGTCACGCCTGCCG
>JBOGDN010000232.1:0-3049 GCA_050742995.1 Stackebrandtia sp.
GTTCTGCCTACTGGACGGCGAACCACAACGCCAGTGAGCCGACCGCCGGGGCCATGAACACCAGCGGGGACGGGACGTGCGAGTACCAACGCGCCCGGACCACGGTGACTACGGCTCCGGCGAAGTACAGCACCAGGCCGATCGCGGCCGCGACGCCGACGACCGGCACGACAAAACCGACCAGCAGACCCGCCGCTCCCGCGAGTTTGGCCGCGGAGAGCCAGGGCCACCACGACCGGGGGACGCCGTAGTCGGTCAAGGACTTCACGACCCACGAGGCGCCGAAGAAACCGCAGCCGGCCGAAAAGGTCGCCATGGCGGCGGCCAGCAGTGTGACGACGATGTAGGCGGTAGACATCAGAAACGCTCCTGGTAAGAATCGGCGGGCCCGGCTTGTCGCGCCCGGCGTCTTGAGTCCGTCGCCTAATTGACCAGACGCGGCGCGCGTTTGTGACAGGACGGGAAACGGCCCTGCGGCGCCGATCGTCTACGGCACACGTCCGGGCCGCGCCTTGGCCACGTAGGGCTACTCCTTCGGGGGCAAGCCCATCTGGGCGTACAGCTTCGCGGCCGCTTCACGGTGTTCGGCTGCGGCGGCGTCTCCCAGTGACTCGTGTGCGCCGGCCAGCAGCTGGAGGGTGCGCGCCTCGCCGGGGCGGTGGCCGGTGACGCGATGAGAGGCCAGCGCCTCCTCCGCCGTCGTGATCGCACCGGCGACGTCGCCGTCGGCCAGCCGCGCCTCGGCCAGCACCGTGAGCGCCTTTCCTTCGTCTACTCCGTACTCGCCGTCTCGCGCGATGTCGAGGGCCTGACGGGCGTTCTCGATCGCCTCGCCGAATCGACCCCGAACCGTCTGGGCCTCGGAGAGGGCGGACAACGCCGCTACACGCGCGCCGACGGCGGCGTCGGCCGTCTCCACAGCGCGTCGAGCCGTCTCCTCGGCGGCATCCCGATCGACATCCAACATGGACCGGGCCAGCATGCTCAGCGCCCTCGCCTCATGGATCCGGGAACCGCATTCACGCGCCTGATTCGCCGCCCGACGCGCGCACTCGCCGGCTTCCTGCGTCTGGCCGCGCAGCAGATGGAGGCCGGCGGCGCGGGTCAGCAGGGAAGATTCGGATCGGACCGCTTCGACTCGACGGCACAGCTCCAGCGCTTCGGCGAGGCATTCGTCGGCGGCCTCCAGCTCTCCGAGGTCTGTATACGCTTCCGCCAAATTGCCGAGGCCGATGTATCGGTGCGGATGGCTGTCTCGTCTGTGCAGGTTCTCGGCCTCTTTCATATAGTCGACGGCTTCGCCAAGCCGGCCGAGTTCCACCACGACGACGCTTGCGAACCCCAGGACGGAACCCAGCCGATCGCTGTCCAGCGCGCGATGCGCGCGCACGGATCGCCGTGCGTAGCCGGCCGCCGTCGACAGCTCCCCGGCATTGGTGTGGGCAAAGGCCAGCTGGATCAGGACGCGCCCCAGCAGCCGCGGGTCGCCGTCGTCGCCGAGCAGCGCGAACGCCTGGCTCAAGCGCTTGATCGCGGCGGCGAAATCTTGCCGGTTGTTGGCGGCGCTGCCGAGGCGGCTGTGCATCATCGCCTGTCCCTGAACATCGCCCGCGTGCTCGGCCGCACCGAGCGCGATCTCGGCGGCCCGACGCAGACCGTCCAGGTCGTCGCGCATGACGAAGTGCTCGGCGACGGCCTCGACAAGATGCCACGGGACCTCTCCGTGTCGATTTTCCGCAGCGGCTCGCGCGGTCGCCGATATGTTGCCTCGCTCCTTGTCCAGCCAGTCGATCGCGCATTCAAGGTCGTCGAACCGCGCGACGGCGAACCCCGCAGGCGGAATCTCGGGCCGCACCCAGTCGCGGCTGAGCAGATGCGACGCGATCGCGGCTTCTCGCGCGCTCCACACGTACCAGTCGTAGAGTCGACGCAGCGCGGCGTCGCGGTCTGACTCTCCCAACTCGACGGCGCGCTGGGTCGCATACAGCCGCAGCAGGTCGTGGAGGCGATAGCGTCCCGGCTCGGGCGACTCGACGAGATGGGCGTCGACGAGGTCTTCAAGCAGCCGTTCGGCGTCGGCGACGGGTTTTCCGGTCAAAGCGGCGACCGCGTCCGCGGTGAAGTCCGCGCCGGGGATCAGACCGACGAGAAAGAAGGTCTGGCGCGCGTCGGCGTCGACGTCGCGGCAGGACAACGCGAACGCGCCGTCGACGCTGCGCCGTCCGGCCCGAAGCTCGCCGAGGCGACGGTGTTCGTCGGCAAGCTTGTCCCGCAGAGTCTCAAGCGTCCACCCGGGACGGCTGCGCAGCCGGGCGGCCGCGACGCGAATCGCCAACGGCAGCCGCCCGCACAGCTCCGCGATCTCGGCGACGACCGGCGTCGCGAAGCCGGCGCCGGGCGCCCGGCCGCACACCCGATAGAACAGGTCGATCGCTTCGCCGGGGCTGAGCACGTCGAGCGACAGCAGCCGCGCGTCGTCAAGACCCGCCAGCCTGCGGCGGCTGGTGACGATCACCGCACATTCCGACAGCCCCGGCAACAGCGGACGCACCTGCTCCTCGTCGCCTGCGTTGTCGAGGAGCACCAAGGCGCGCTTCCCGGCGAACGCGGTCCGCAGCGCCGCGGACTTGCCTTCGACGTCGGCGGGAATCTGCTTGCCGGCCACGCCGAGGTCGCGCAGCATCCGGTCAAGCGCCTCACAGGGGTCAAGCGGCGCCACGTCGCCCGAGAAGCCATGCAGGTCCACGAAAAGCTGACCGTCGGGAAATCGGTCGGCCAGCTGCGAGGCCGCGTGCACGGCCAGCGCCGTCTTTCCGACGCCGCCCATTCCGTCCACGGCAGACACCACCACGGTGTTCGGCGGGCGGGGCGAAGCGGAGGAAGCGTGAGGGGACGAAGGACAAGCGGCCTCGATCAACGCGGCGAGCTGCTCGCGGCGACCGGTGAACGTGGCGACGTCCGCCGGCAGCTGCCGGGGAACCGACGCGGGAACGGCGGCGGCCGCGTCCTGCGGCGCGGCGGAGTCGGCGCCGTCGGGGCAGGCCAGGTC
>JBOGDN010000233.1:0-3483 GCA_050742995.1 Stackebrandtia sp.
GCATCACCTACGCCAAGGGCGCGAGCATCCTCAAGCAGCTCGTGGCCTATGTGGGCATCGAGCCGTTCAAGAAGGGGCTGCGACAGTACTTCGAGAAGCACCAGTGGGGCAACGCCTCGTTCGCCGACCTGCTCGGCAGCCTCGAGGCCGCGTCCGGAAGGGAGCTGCGCGAGTTCGCCGACACCTGGCTGGCCAGCGCCGGCGTCTCCAAGCTGAGCGCCGAGGTCGCCGTCGACGACGCCGGGAAGTACGTCTCCGCGGCGATCGTGCAGGAGGCGCCTGCCGAGCACCCGACGCTGCGCACGCACCGCATGGCCGTCGGCCTGTACGACTTCGTCGACGGCGTCAGCCGGAGACGAAGCGACGAATTCAGCGTCGACGGGGCCGGCGGCGTCTCGCTGGTGCGGCGTCGGCGCGTGGAGCTGGACGTCTCCGGCGAGCGCACCGAGATCCCGCAGCTCGTCGGCGAGAAGCGGCCGGACGTGCTGCTCCTCAACGACGACGACCTGACCTACTGCAAGCTGCGGCTCGACGACCATTCGATCGCCAACGTCGTGGACAACATCGCGGCGTTCGTCGACTCGCTGCCCCGGGCGCTGTCGTGGGCGGCCGCGTGGGACATGCTGCGCGACGGCGAGTTCGCCGCGCGCGACTTCGTGAGGCTGGCCGTCTCCGGCCTGCCGCACGAGCGCGACATCAACGTGGTGACCATGATCCACCGTCAGGTCGGCGCCGCCTTGTCCTACGCCGACCGGCAGGTCGTCGACTCGCTGCGCGCCTCGGTCGCGTCCTGCGCCCGGTCCACGATGCTCGGCGCGTCGCCGGGCGGCGACATGCAGCGCGCCTGGGCCCGTCTCTACGCCGCGCACGCCCGCGCCGACGACGACGTGGCGCGGCTGCGCGGCTGGCTCGACGGCGTCGACGTCCCCGAGGGACTGTCCGTCGACACCGACATGCGCTGGCACCTGGTGGTGTGCCTGTCGGGCGTCGGAGCGATCGACGACGCCGCGATCGACGCCGAGCTGGAGCGGGACAACACCGCCGACGGCGAGCGGCTTTCGCTGATCGCGCGCGCCGCGATCCCCGCCGCCGAGGCCAAGGCCGAGGCATGGCGACGGATCACCGAAGAGCCCGACCTGCCCAACTACGCCCGGCGCTCGTTGATGCTGGGCTTCGCTCACCCCGACCAGACCGACCTGCTGCGCCCGTATGTTTCCCGGTTCCTGGAGACGGTGCCGAGCATGTGGGGGCGTCTGGCGACCGAACAGGCGCTCGAGTTCATCAGGTTCGGGTATCCGGGAGGCATAGTCGAGCAGGCCACTTTGGATTCCACCGACGACTGGCTCGCGGACGAGTCACACTCCCCCGCTATGAAGCGCGGCGTGCTCGAGGGACGCGACGACGTCGCCCGGGCGCTGCGCGCTCGCGAGCGGGACCGCCGGGCCGCTTAGCCGATCGCCGACGTCGCCGTCTCCCGAAAACGGGCTCATCCGGGAGGCGGCGACGTCAACGTCAACCGTCACCCGGGCCTCCGCCGATTCTCATAGGCTGAGGCCCGCACAGCACATCATGAGGAGCCCTCACAATGGCAGTCACGCACAACCTCACCCGTGAAGAGTCGGCCGAACGCGCCCGCCTGCTCGACGTCGCCTCCTATGCCGTCACACTCGATCTCGCACAAAGCGACGCGACCTTCGCCTCCCGCACCGAGGTGCGCTTCGCCTGCGCCGAGCCCGGCGCGGCGACCTTCGTCGAGATCGCCGCGGAGTCGATCGAGCGGGCCGTCCTCAACGGCGAGCCCGTGGACGTCTCCGCCTACTCCCCCGAGACCGGACTGCGGCTGACCGGCCTCGACGCCGACAACACCCTGGTCGTGGAGGCGACGATCCGCTACTCCGACGACGGTCAGGGCCTGCACCGGCTCGTCGACCCGGTCGACGGCGAGACCTATCTGTACACCCACTTCGAATCCGCCGACGCGCAGCGCATGTACGCCTGCTTCGACCAGACCGACCTGAAGGCCCGCTTCGAGTTGACCGTGACGCTTCCGGAGCGCTGGAAGGCGATCTCCAACATGCCCGTGACGGAGGAGTCCGTCGACTCCGGCACCAAGACAGTCCGATTCGCACAGTCTCCTCGGATGAGCACCTTCATCACCGCGTTGTGCGCCGGCCCGTACCACGAGGTCCGACGCGTCCACGACGGAATCGACCTCGGCCTTTACTGCCGCGCCTCCATGGCCGAACACCTCGACGCCGACCCGCTTTTCACGCTCACCGGCCAGCTGTTCGACCACTACCACTCGCACTTCGAGGTGCGCTACCCGCTGCCCAAATACGACCAGGTCGCGGTGCCGGAATACAACGCCGGCGCCACGGAGAACTTCGGCTGCGTGGTCTTCGCCGAGCAGCTCTTCGTGTTCCGCTCCCAGGCCACCGCCGCCGCGCGCCAGCGACGGGCCTCCGTGATCGCCCACGAGATGGCCCACATGTGGTTCGGGAATCTGGTGACGCCGCGCTGGTGGGACGAGCTGTGGCTGAAGGAGTCCTTCGCCACCTGGGCCGCGTGCTGGGCGATGGAGTCGGCGACCGAGTTCACACGCGCCTGGACCACTTTCCAGTTGGGCCAGAAGAACGCCGCGCACCGCGACGACGAGCTGTCCACAACCCACCCGATCCGCGGCGACATTCCGGACGTCTTCTACGGGCTGACCGCATACGACGCCATCACCTACCAAAAAGGCGCGAGCGTCCTCAAGCAGCTGGCCGCCTATGTGGGCGTCGAGGCGTTCTGCGCCGGGCTGCGCGCCTACTTCAAGAAGCACCAGCTGGGCACGGCCGGCTTCGACGACCTGAAGACGGCGCTGGAGGCCGCCTCCGGCCGCGACCTGAGCGGCTGGGCCGGGCAGTGGCTCGACGCCGCCGGCCACAACACGCTGCGTCCGGAGTTCGACGACGCCGGAAGGCTGACGATCGTTCAGGAGTCGCCGGCCGAGCACCCCACGCCGCGCGACCACCGGCTGGCGGTGGGCCTGTACGACCTGCACGACGGCAAACTGCGGCGTCGCCGCCGGGTGGAGCTGGACGTCTCCGGCGAGCGAACCCCCGTGCCGCAGCTGGACGGCGAGCCGCGCGCCGACGTGACGCTGATCAACGACGACGACCTGACGTTCGCACGCACCCGGCTCGACGAGCGGTCCCTGCTCATGGTTCGGGAGCGGCTGCGGGACTTCGAGGAGGCGATGCCTCGGGCGCTGTGCGTCAGCATCGCCTGGGACATGACGCGCCGCGGCGACTTGGCGCCTTTGGACTTCGTGGGCATGATCGCCGCGGCGACTCCGTCCGAGGACAACATCAGCCTCGCCGACACCGCGCAGGCCTTCGTCGCGCTGGTCGTCAACCTGTACCTGCCCGCCGAGGCGCTGCCGCAAGCGCACGCCGCGCTGGCGCGGGCGGCGCTGGGGGTGCTCGACTCCGCCGAGCC
>JBOGDN010000234.1:0-2212 GCA_050742995.1 Stackebrandtia sp.
GGGCCGCCACATGTATGTCGCCGTCGCGTTTGTCAGGACTCGTCGGGGACGAACGCCAGGCTGACGGCATATCGGGGGTCGAAGTCCTCGGCGAAGCGGTCGATCTCTTGCAGGCCGTCCGTGTACAGCCCCAGTCCCGTGGCTCTGTCCTGCGAATCGCTCTCGACTCCCCATTGCAGGACGTTGACGTCGTCCGGCAACAGCGGAGGCCCCCAGTGGCCCTCCTGCGACAACACCTCCGAGGTGGCCACGTCGACGACCACGCCGCATGCCTCTGGCCGGTACTCGTCGAAGCCCGCACCTTCGGTGTTGTCGAGGCAGACATGTCGCCCGCTCGGCGAAAGCGCCGCGAGACTGCTGATGTCGAAGTCGCTCAACCCGTCGTCTTCCAGGGCTTGGTCGTCTATGGTCGCGACCGTGTCGCCGTGACCGTCGATCATCCGAATTCGGGCGCCGTCGTCGGCTTCCTCGACAAAGGCGATCAAGTCGCCCTCCACGGAGGCCGCCACACGCGCTTGGCAGGCGTCTTCGATCGTCGCCACGTACTGGAACTCTTCGGTCTCGACGTCGAAGAAGCCGTACTCGCTCGAACCGGCGGGGTATTCCATAAATACCCGCTCCGAATCGGGCGCCCAGGCTGGGGGCATACACTGCGCCGCTTCAAAGTCTGCGGGGGCGATCATGCGCGCTTCGGCTTCGGCCGCGATCTCCTGCACCCAGAAGTCGCCCTCTGGGGACACCCCGCTGACGTGGCGCCCGTCGGGCGAGACGTTGACGGTCTCGTACTCCTCCCCTTCCAGGTCAGTGCGCAGCGCGTCGGCGGCGTACCCGTCGGAGTCCATCGCCTTAACCTGCTTGTGGTCCGCGTCTATGTAGTAGAGCGTCCCGTCGAGATCGGTCAGCTCGGTCGGTTCGCCGAGATCCGGCAGCTCGACTTCCTCGTCGGCAGGCGGGGCCACGTGGTCGGCTGTCTGGTCGACGATCGCCATCGCTCCGGTCGTCCCCGCCACGACCAGAGCCAGCGCCGCGGCGCCGCCGACGAGCGTTCGCTGGATTCCCAGACGCCGCGATCCTTGCCGCACCCGGTCTCGCAGGTCCGGGGTTTTTACGCTGTTCGCCAGGAATGACAGGTCGTCCTTGAACTGATCGTTCACGCGAAGCTCCTTTCGGCGAATTCGGAGAGTCCGGGGTTGTCCACCCGCAGCCGGGTCAGGGCTTTGGAGGTCTGGCTTTTGACGGTTCCCTCGCTGCAGCCGAGAATTTGGGCTGTGTCTGTGACGGTTCTGTCTTCGTAGAACCTGAGCACGATCACCGCGCGCTGTCGGGGCGCCAGGCCGACCAACGCCTCCTGCAGGGATCTGCGCCGCACCACTTCGTCCGCGGAGTCGGAGGCGACGGTCGTCTCCTGCTGATGCAAGGTTCGGTTGATCTCGCGTTCTCGGGCCCGACGCCGCCACCAGTTGACTTGCAGGTGGTACATGGTCTTGCGGGTGTAGGCCTCGGCGTTGCCGAGACGCGCCAGCCGTTTCCACGCGCGATGCGTGCGGCTAAGTGCCGACTGAACCAAGTCTTCCGCCAGCTGCTGGTCGCTGGTCAGCAGGAATGCCGACCGCAGCAGCGCCGGGGTGCGGGCGCGGACGAATTCGTCGAATTCCCACTCTGGGGAAGTTGACATGAACTCTCCTTCACCGTGTTTGTCGACAGTCATCCCCCAAGACAGTCGGCAAGGCGGTCAGGTTGCCGCTCCGGTGAAAGTCGGCAGGTGACGACGGTCTCCCGCCACGGTCGGCGGGAGACCGGAGAGTTTGAATGAAATCCTCTGGGAGTCTGAGCCCTTCCCACATTCCGGGCTCGGCGGCTTCTTCAGCCGGCTCGGCAAGGAGCAAGCCCAACTGTACTTTTGCGACTATGGGTTGTGCGTCCACGCACCGATTGTGACCATGACCATACGATATTTCACGCGGCGCGCGGTGTGCGCTCGGCGCACGTCGCGGAACGCACCGGCCGCGTCACTTCCCAAACTCGACTCGGCCATTTACTGTTTACCCGGTGGAGCCCAAACTCCACTCCTGATAACCGGGGCGGCTCACGAAGTCGGACACCTTGGAGCCGCCCCGGCCGGACCATCCATGAGCGATTGGAGTCAGAACATGGATGACCCATACACCCTACGCCTGCCCGGGGCCCGCTGGCGGCGCCGCGAGGGAAACCG
>JBOGDN010000235.1:0-3249 GCA_050742995.1 Stackebrandtia sp.
CAGCAACAGCGGCAGCTCTACCCACAGGGGAAGGTGCCGCCGCCGGTGCGAGTGCACCCGTCGTAGCCGAGAGCGAGACCGCGCGGCGGCGCCGCCGTGACTCGCCTCGGGATGCGAAGGGGTGGCCATCGGCTCAGCGTAACGTTTCGACGCCGGGTCGGTCTTGGGTGAGAACTACTCGCGCTTCTCTTTGATCTTGGCGGCCTTGCCGCGCAGATCGCGCAGGTAGTACAGCTTGGCGCGACGCACCTGGCCGCGGGTGGCGATCTCGATCTTGTCGATCACCGGGCTGTGCAGCGGGAAGGTGCGCTCGATGCCGATGCCGGAGCTCATCTTGCGGACGGTGAAGGTCTCCCTGATTCCGCTGCCCTGGCGGCGGATCACCACGCCCTGGAAGACCTGGATCCGCGACCGGCTGCCTTCCACGATGCGCACGTGCACCTTGATGGTGTCCCCGGGTTTGAAACTCGGGATGTCCGCTCGCACGGACACGGCGTCCAAAACGTCCAGCCTGTTCATTGCGGTGTAGTCCTCGCAAGCTTGTGCGCACGCTCAAGGTGTGCGTCCGGTTCGGTCTTGTGGGTCTTCGCGCGTCCTGACGGCTTGAGCGCCGCGCGCGGCAACCTCACTACTCTGCCACATCCTCCTGGTCGACGACGAACCCGGCCCCCTCGAGGAGGCGCCGGTCGGCGGCGTCGAGCGCGTCGGCGGGCAGCCGCCGCAGCAGATCGGGACGTCGTTGTGCGGTGCGCAACAGCGACTGGTCGCGCCGCCAGCGCCGGATCCGGGCGTGATGCCCGGACATCAGCACCTCGGGCACGTCGCGGTCGCGCCAGCGCGCCGGCTTGGTGTAGCCGGGAGCCTCGAGCAGGCCGTCGTTGTGGGATTCGTCGAGGAGGGAGTCGGCGTTGCCGAGGACGCCGGGAATCAGCCGGGTCACCGCTTCGACGACGGCAAGCGCCGCGACCTCGCCTCCGAAGAGAACGTAGTCGCCGAGCGAGACTTCCGTCGTCGGCATGCGTTCGGCCGCGTCGTCGAGCACCCGCTGGTCGACGCCTTCGTAGCGGCCGCACGCGACGAGCAGCCACGGCTCGGCGGCGAGGGCTCGCGCCGTCGACTGCGTGAACGGCGTTCCGGCGGGACTGGGCACGAGCAGGTGCGGAACCTCGGGGCCGGGCGCCAGGGCGTCCAGCGCCTCGCCCCACGGCTCGGGGCGCATGATCATGCCCGCGCCGCCGCCGCAGGGCGAGTCGTCGACGGTGCGGTGGACGTCGTGGGTCCAGGTCCGCAGATCGTGGACGGCGAGGTCGAGCAGGCCGTGCTCGCGCGCCCTGCCGATGAGGGACAGCTCGAGCGGGGCGAGATATTCGGGGAAGACGGTGACGACGTCGATTCTCATCGCGCAGCTCACAGTTCCAGGAGTCCCTCGGGAGGGCTCACGACGACGCGGGCGGCGTCCAGGTCGACCGCGGGGACCATCTCGCGGATGAACGGGATCAGCGCCGGCTTGGCGCCGGGACGGTCGATCACCAGGAGGTCGTGCGCGGGCGCGTGCTCGACGCGCGCGACGGCGCCGACCGTCTCGCCGGATTCGAGCACCACGGAAAGCCCGACCAGATCGTGGTCGCGGAACTCGTCCGGATCGTCTGGATCGGACAGATCTTCGCTGTCGACGCACACGAGAACGCCCCGCAGCTCCTCGGCGCCTTCGCGGTCGTTCACGCCCGCGAGGTGCAGCAGGAGCCGCCCGTGATTCCACCGGACGTCCTCGACGGTCAGCGGACCCGCTTCCCCCGGGTCGGCGGCAAGCACCGCCCCGGGGACAAAACGCTGTTCGGGCTCGTCGGTCCTGACTTCGCAGGCCACGTCGCCGCGCACACCATGAGGCCGGACAATCCGGCCGACGACCAGCTTCACGACTTCACTAGCCGTCGAGCACCTCGACGCGGATGCCGCGACCGCCGATGGAGCCGACGACCTGGCGCAGCGCCTTGACGGTGCGCCCGCCGCGGCCGATCACCGTGCCGAGGTCGTCGGGGTGGACTCGGACCTCGAGCCGCTTGCCGCGACGCTCGGTCATCATGCGGACACGCACATCGTCGGGATGGGACACGATGCCTTTGACCAAATGCTCCAGTGCGGGCCGCAACACGTCAGGACTCCTCGGACGACTCGGTCTTGGTCTCGGTCGCCTCGGCCTTTTCCTCGGCCTTGGCTTCCTTCTTCTTGCTGTCCTTGGTCTTGTCGGCCTTGGCGTCCTTCGCCTCAGACTTGGCTACCTTGGCCTTGGCCTCCTTGTCGGCCTTGGCCTCCTTGTCGGCCTTTTCAGGCTTGTCCGCCTTTTCAGCCTTGTCGGCCTTCTTGGCGGTCGACTTCTTCTTCGGGCTTTCCTTCTTGGCTTCCTTCGCCTCGGACTCGGCGTTGGCGGCCAGGGCTTCGGCCTCGTAGAGGGCGTTGCGGTCCGCCTTGGGAGCGGCGACCTTCAGCGGCTCGGGGGCGGGCAGCCCCTTGAACTTCTGCCAGTCGCCGGTCTTGGAGAGGATGGCCCTGACCGGGTCGGACGGCTGAGCGCCGACGCCGAGCCAGTACTGCACCCGCTCGGATTTCACCTCGATGCGAGAGGGATCTTCCTTGGGGTGGTAAATCCCCACGTATTCGATCGCCCGGCCGTCGCGCTTGGTGCGAGAGTCGGCGACGACGATGCGGTACTGCGGCTGACGGATCTTGCCCATCCGCAGCAGACGAATCTTTACTGCCACTTTTTCCAGAACTCCTGTTGGCTTGTTGCACGGGTGCACGGCCCTGTGTCACGTGGGGATATGACGCTGGTCGTACGAGAACATGCCCGTGTGTCGCGTCGATGAGAGGGCGACGCGCACCAAGGCGTTATCAGCGATCCATGTTAACCGACGGCCCGGAACCGACGGCGGCGGCTGACGGCGTCGGCGCGGCTAGTCGCCTCGCTCGGCGCCCGTCACGGCCCAGCGTCCGCCGCGCTGCCGCCACAGCAGAGCGACCAGCCGGAAGAAGATGAACAACGACAGCCCGGCCCAGATGCCGCCGAGGCCCCAGCCTTGCCAGTACGTCAGCCAGATCAGCGGCAGGAACCCGACCAGCGCGGACACGACCGTCATGTTGCGCATGAACGCCACGTCCCCGGCGCCCAGGAAAACCCCGTCGAGGGCGAAGACCACGCCGGCGATCGGCAGCAGCCCGATGAACCACGGCCACAAGATCGCCGCCTGGTCG
>JBOGDN010000236.1:0-2602 GCA_050742995.1 Stackebrandtia sp.
GTGCACCTCGTGGCGGTCGGCGTCGAGTCCGCGCAGCACGGCTTCGCGTTCTTCGTTCACGGCGGTGACGATGAGCAGGTTCACGTCGACCGACGCTACCGGGTCGTCGCGCGCACGGCGAATCGCGGACGGGGACCGAGATGGCGGCGGGGACCCGGAAGGTCGTATCCTGGCCTGGTGCCGCACAGTTCCACGATGGTCAAGCGCGCCCGCCTCGACAAGGTGTGCGCCGACGCCGTCGATCTCGCCCGCGCCGCCGCGGAGGAGACCGGCGACGGGGTAGGCGAGTACCTCGGGGCCGAACCCGAGGCCGAACGGGTGGCGACCCACCGCTTCGAATGCACGCTGCCCGGATACCGCGGCTGGCGGTGGGCGGTGGTCGTCGTCAGGGCGCCCCGCGCCCGCAACGTCACGGTGTCCGAGACGGCGTTTCTTCCGGGTCCGGACGCGCTGACCGCGCCGGAATGGGTGCCGTGGGCCGAGCGGCTGCGCGCCGGCGACGTGGGAGTCGGCGATCTGCTTCCCACCGAAGACGCCGACGAGCGGCTGATGCCGGCCTACGCCTACTCCGACGACGACGGCGTGGAGGACGTCGCCTACGAGCTGGGCGTGGGACGGGCCCGGGTGATGAGTCGCGAGGGGCGCATCGAATGCGCCGAGCGTTGGTACGAGGGCGATTCGGGTCCGGATTCGGAGATCGCGACCGCCGCCCCCCGGCAGGCGCGTTGCGGCACCTGCGGCTTCTACCTGCAGCTGGCGGGTTCGCTGCGGCAGGCCTTCGGCGTGTGCGGCAATCTCTACGCGACCGACGACGGCCGCGTCGTGTCCGCCGACCACGGCTGCGGCGCCCACTCCGAGGTGCTGTCCGAGTCGGCCGAAAAACCTGTCCCCGAAGTGGACCATCTGGAGACCGTCTACGACGACAACACCGTCGAGCCGGTCGACGTCGCCGACTCGCAGGAGCCGCCGGCCGCCGAGGATTCCGACTCCTCGAGCGCGACGGACGAACCCGACGCCGCCGAGCCGACGGCCGAAGCGGTCGTCGTCGTGCCCGAGGCGCCGGTCGCCTCGGAAGTCGACGCCGACGCGCCGATCGCCGACGACGCGACGTCGCAGGAGTCAGACGAGGACGAAGCCCCGACGACCGTGGTCGAGCTGACGGACGGGCTCAGCGAGCTGGCCGAGGAGAACCCGCAGGCCGCGGCGTCCGAGTTCGAAGCCGAGGCGCTGACCGAGCCGACCGCGGCGCCGGTCGTCGAGACGCCGGAGGCGGCGGGGGAGACTCCCGAAGCCGTCGGCGAGACGTCGGCCGCGCCGGTTGAAGCCGAAGTGGTCGAGCCCGCGGAGACGGGCGGATCCACCCCCGAGGCGGTCGGCGAGACGTCGCCTGAGGCGTCCGAGACGGACCCCGGCTCGGCGCGCTGAGCGGCGTCGCTATTCGGCTGACGCGCGTTTGCGTCGTTTGTGCCGGTCGTGGATGACCGTCGCCGTGGTCGCCATCAAACCCACGCCCACTCCGTACCAGGCGCAGTCGAGCCACCACGAGCGTCCGGTCTCGACCAAAGTGTCCTGATTCAGCCACAGCACGCCTGCCACGGCGAGCCACAGCACGGTGCCGCCGACGGTCAACGGCGTGGTGGGCGGGTCGACGGGCGGCGGAGCGGGGCGAGCGGAGAACAGCGACACGCCGCCAAACCTACTCCGCGAAATCCCGACGAGTCCCCAGTAGTCGTCGGTTTGCCCGGCATATTCGCGATCTTGAGGTTGTGAATGCTACGGGCCGGTGGCAATTGCCTGTACCGTGGAGCATACTGCCGATGAGCCGTGTGCGACCGCGACGCCGCGGCGGGGTCGGAACAGCGCCCCCTCCGCGTCCTCGTCGACGTGAAAAGGCTCGCTTGGCAGCCGGACAGCCGAGAAAGGGGTGCGTGCCAATGCGACCGGTGCGTTTCGTCGCCCTGTCCGAAGACGGCCAGGCCCTAGTGCTGGCCGACGAACTGGGGCGGCTGCTGGGTTTGCCGTTGGACGATCGGATTCACACCGCCGTCAAGGGCGACAACGAGCCGGAGGCCGCCGTGCCGGCCGCGCACGTGGAGCGCCGCGGCTCGCAGGTGTCGCTGTCGCCGCGGGACATTCAGACTCGAATCCGGGCGGGCGAGTCGGCCGACGACATCGCGCGCTCCGCCGGGGTGCAGGTCGACAAGGTGTTGCGGTACGCCGGACCGGTGCTGCAGGAGCGGGCCATGCTGGCGCAGGCCGCCAGGCGCGCGCGGCTGGCCACGTCGGACTCCGGCCAGCGCATGTCCGAGGTGGTGGACCTCAAGCTCGGCCAGCACGGCGTCGACGTCGCCTCGGTCTCGTGGGATGCCTGGCGTCGCGAGGACGGCACCTGGCGGGTGACGGCCGCGTGGGCGAGCGGCAAGTCGACCGCGCAGGCCACGTGGGAGCTCGACCGCAGCCGCCAAAGCGTGTCGCCGCACGACGAGATGGCGCAGTTTTTGTCCACGCCGGCGCCGACCTCGCTGCGCAAGGAGTCGGAGTCGTCGAGCGGACGCGGCGGCGCCTCGGTTCCGGCGCGGCCTTCTCGCGACCCGCTGTACGG
>JBOGDN010000237.1:0-3531 GCA_050742995.1 Stackebrandtia sp.
GGCGTGGCTCGATGGGAGATCCGCGCCGACGACGTCGCCGGATGCCTGCGGACCGCCCGCGGCGGCTCGTCGCGGCAGGCCGTGGCCGTCGCAGGCGGCGGCGCGCTTCGAGTGCGGTGGATGACGCCGCGGGAGTACGCCCGGCTGATGGGCGCGCCCGACTATCGGATCGATCAGATGCGCGACAACCAGGCCTATTTCGGGTTCGGGGACGGCGTGTGCGTTCCGGCGGTGAGCTGGCTGGCGCGGAGCTGTCTCGTCCCCGCCGTCGCCGCGGCGACGCGCGTCTCACACCGGCCTTAGACGGACAGGCCACCTCCCGGGGTCGCCTAAGCTGACCTGCGTGGATCCACAGACCCAACTCCCGATCGTGGGCATGGTCGGCGGCGGCCAGCTGGCGCGCATGACCCATCAGGCGGCGATCTCGCTGGGGCAGTCGCTGCGGGTGCTCGCCGCCTCGAACTCCGACGGCGCGGCCGTCGTCTCCAACGACGTCCACGTCGGCGCGCACGACGACCTGGATGCGCTGCGGGCCTTCGCGAAGGGCTGCGACGTGGTGACCTTCGACCACGAGCACGTGCCCGAGGCGCATATCCGGCGGCTGACCGCCGAGGGCGTGACGATGCGGCCCGGCGCCGACGCCCTGATTCACGCGCAGGACAAGCTGGTCATGCGACGTCGACTGTCGCAACTGGGGATTCCGTCGCCGCGCTGGGCGCCGGTGGAGACCGTGTCCGATCTGGAGGATTTCGGTCTGCCGTGTGTGGTCAAGACCTCCGTGGGCGGCTACGACGGCAAGGGAGTTTTCGTCGTGGACTCCCCGGACGACGTCGTCGAGCTGCTCGCCTCCGGGGCGCCGCTGCTCGCCGAGGAGCGGGTGGCGCTGCGTCGCGAGCTGGCGGTCATGGCGGCGCGGTCGCCGCGCGGCGAAATCGCCGTCTATCCGGTGGTGGAGACCGTGCAGCGCGACGGCATATGCGTTGAGGTGATCTCGCCGGCGCCCGGGCTGCCGCGGCGGCTGCGGGACGAGGCGCGGCAGCTGGTCGAGCGCGTCGCCGCGGAGCTCGGCGTCGTCGGGCTGCTCGCCGTCGAGCTGTTCGAGACCGACGAAGGGCTGACCGTCAACGAGCTGGCGATGCGTCCCCACAACAGCGGACATTGGACGATCGAAGGCGCGCGCACCGGCCAGTTCGAACAGCACCTGCGCGCGGTGCTCGACTACCCGTTGGGGAGCGTCGAGGCGGCCGCGCCCGCGACGGTCATGGCCAACATCCTTGGCGGCGCGCCCGGCGGGTCGCGGCTGGACGAACGTCTGCAGCGGCTTCTCGCCGAGGATCCCGGCGCCCGCGTCCACCTGTACGGTAAGGAAGTCCGTCCTGGACGCAAGATCGGGCACGTCACGGTGCTCGGCGACGACGTGGAGTCGCTGCGGCGGCGGGCGAAACGGGCCGCGGCGTATCTGAGCCGCGGGGAGGCGGGACGAGAAGAATGAGAAGGCGGCGGCGATGAGCGACGAAAGACCGCAGGTCGGGGTCATCATGGGCAGCGACTCCGACTGGCCGACCATGCAGGCGGCGGCCGAGGCGCTCGCCGAGTTCGACGTGCCGTACGAGGTGCGCGTGGTTTCCGCGCATCGCACGCCGCACGGCATGCTCGCCTACGCCGACAGCGCCGCTTCGCGCGGGCTGAAGGTGATAGTCGCCGGCGCCGGGGGAGCGGCGCACTTGCCGGGGATGATCGCCTCGGCGACGACGCTTCCGGTCGTCGGCGTGCCGGTTCCGTTGGCGCACTTGGACGGCCTGGACTCGCTGCTGTCCATCGTGCAGATGCCGGCCGGCGTGCCGGTGGTGGCGGTGTCGGTGGGAGGCGCCCGCAACGCCGGGCTGCTTGCCGTGCGCATGCTTGGCGTCGGCGACGAGAAGCTGCGCGGTCGCATGGGCGACTATCAGGTCGACATGCAGCGCATGGTCGCCGAGAAAGACGCGCGGCTGCGCGGTTCGCTGAAAAGCTGAGGGACTTTCGTTTCGAGCCCCGAGCCTCAGCGGCCCTTGAGGACGCTCAGTGCCGCCGAAGCGAGCTCCGGCCAGCGATCGGCGTGGGCGAGCGGCACGGCGACCCAATCCTTGAACGGGCGTTTCTTGCCCGACGGATCGAAGAGCTCGGCGCCGGGTATGGCCAGGGCGGCTTGGTGATCTGGGGCGCCGTCGCCGAGCTTGAACGCGAGGCGGTCGTTCTTGAGACAGGCGAAGGCCTTGCCGTCGGCTTTGAGCGCTCGTGCGCCGAACATCGCGCCTGTCACGGCGCCGCGCACGGCGAGGTCGGCGGCGATGTCGTCGAAAATCGTGTCGGCATTCACGCCGCTCAAACTACATTGCGGCTGCGACGGCATTCGCTATAGAGGACAAGGCCCGCCCCAGCCGGGGGCAGGCCACCCCAATAGCATTTTGCTTCATTTCACTATGGGTGAGTTTTAGGTGTCAAGCGGTTATCCGCCTGGTGGGAGCTTGTCGGCTTTGGAGGGCGACGGCGACGGCCAGACCGGCGCCGAGGCCGAGGGTGGCTGTCAGGAGGGTGCGTGCGACGTCGCCGGTCCACGGGGTGGGGGTGATCGCGCTGGTCAGGGCGGGGAAGCGGCTAAGGCCGACCACCATGAGCAGGGTCGCTCCGGCAAGGCCGACTGCCAGGTCGGCGGCGGGTTTGCGGGCGGCGGCGTAGCCTGCCGCGGCTGTCGCGGCGGCTCCGGCTGCGGCCGGCCACGCTTGACCGGTGGCCAGGACGGCGAGCCAGCCGGCCTGCGCGTCGGCGGTCACGAGGGATCTGCCTGCCGCGTCGGCGATCGCGGTCGCTCCGGCCAGGCCGATCATCGAGGCGGTCAGGGCGGCCTGGGTTTTCGGCTTCGCGCGGGTGTAGGCGAGGAGTGCGACGACGCCTCCGGCGAGCAGCAGGGTTCCCGCCAGCCATGTGGACGTGGCCGGCGGCGCGACCCAGTCGAGGGTTCCGGTCACCTCGTGCTCGACCGTTCCGGTTCGCAGCGGGACCGTCCATTCGAGAATTCGATGGTCGCGACCGGGGTCGTCGGCCGCGACCGGCGGAGGCGCCGAGCTCATCCAGTGCGCGCGATGCTCGTGCCAGCGCAGCACGGGCGCGTCGCCTGCCTTCTCCCACCGGGGCGCCGCGGCCGGCGACGCCTGCGCGGGCGTCTCGGTCTCGCCGGACATCGACTCGTTGAGATAGGCCGCCGGCGAGTTGACGTTGACGTAGACGCCGTCGGGCCGCAGCTCCGCGTACGGCTCGCCCGAGTAGCCGAGCACCTCGACGGCGTCGTCGCCTTCGTTGCGCAGTTCAAGGCGCGCGCCGGCCTCCACGACCCGTACGGAGACGCCGGGAATGTCCGGCGTGCGCGTGATCGTCACCCGGTAGTCGGTCGCCGCCGGCGTCTCCTCGCCGTGCGCGACGGCGACGCCCGGCCACAGCGCCGCGCACAGCGCGACGAAGCAGACGGCGAGACCGCGGCGGCTTGGCGCCCGCGGT
>JBOGDN010000238.1:0-5777 GCA_050742995.1 Stackebrandtia sp.
GACCATGACATCCGAGCCGACCTGCACGACCTGCTCCGGGATCTCCACGTGGCGCTCGGCCAGCTCGGAGATGTGCACCAGGCCCTCGATGCCATCCTCGACGCGGACGAACGCGCCGAACGGCACCAGCTTGGTCGACTTGCCCGGCACGATCTGTCCGATCGCGTGGGTGCGGGCGAACTGACGCCACGGGTCTTCCTGGGTCGCCTTCAGCGACAGGGAGACGCGCTCGCGCTCCATGTCGACGTCGAGGACCTCGACCTCGACCTCCTTGCCGACCTCGACGACCTCGCCGGGGTGGTCGATGTGCTTCCACGACAGCTCGGAGACGTGCACCAGACCGTCCACGCCGCCCAGGTCGACGAAGGCGCCGAAGTTGACGATCGAGGACACGACACCCTTGCGGACCTGCCCCTTCGCCAGCTTGTTCAGGAACTCGGTGCGCACCTCGGACTGCGTCTGCTCCAGCCACGACCGGCGGGACAGCACCACGTTGTTGCGGTTCTTGTCCAGTTCGATGATCTTGGCTTCCAGCTCTCGGCCAACATACGGCTGCAGGTCGCGCACTCGGCGCATCTCCACAAGCGACGCGGGGAGGAAGCCGCGCAGCCCGATGTCCAGGATGAGACCGCCCTTGACCACCTCGATGACCGCACCGCGCACGACGCCGTCTTCTTCCTTGATCTTTTCGATCGTGCCCCAGGCGCGCTCGTACTGGGCGCGCTTCTTCGACAGGATCAGGCGGCCTTCCTTGTCCTCCTTCTGGAGAACGAGGGCCTCGACGTGATCGCCGGTGGAAACCACGTCGGCGGGGTCGACGTCGTGCTTGATGGACAGCTCGCGGGAGGGGATGACTCCCTCGGTCTTGTAGCCGATGTCGAGCAGGACTTCGTCCCGGTCGACCTTAACGACGGTTCCTTCGACAATGTCGCCGTCGTTGAAGTACTTGATGGTCTCGTCAATCGCCGCCAGCAGGGCTTCTTCACTGCCGATGTCGTCGACTGCGACCTTGGCGCTGTCGTCCGCGCCGGTGCTCGAGGCGGCCTCGATGCTGCTCGTCATGTGGGCTGGTGCTCCGTCAGTGGTAATCTCTCGTGCCTTGGTGTGGGACCCTTCGCGCGAACATTCAGCTCGCGCGGCGTGTACCTACTCCAGGCCGAGGCCACAGGCGCCCACGATTGCTCGACCAGCCTACCGTGTCGTCCGCACGCCGAGTCGCCGCACCTGTCGACTTGGTGACTATCTCCAGCGTGATGCGGGTGCGGCGAAAACCTTCTTCTCAATTTTCGCGACGTCGTGGAGACGACGCGACCTGCCTGCCACCTTTTTTACCTCACCGACACATGTTTTAGGTGAGGTCGGTCACTATTGCCGCGCTCGCCCGGAATCATCGCTCCACAATGGCCGCTATGCCCTGTCCTCCGGCGGCGCAGATCGAGACCAGCGCGCGCCCCGAGCCGCGTTCGGCCAGAAGTTTCGCGACGGTGGCGACGATGCGGGCGCCGGTGGCGGCAAAGGGATGGCCCGTGGCCAGCGAGGATCCCGCGACGTTGAGCTTCTCGCGGTCGATCTCCCCCAGCGGTTCGTCGAGACCGAGACGCTCGGCGCAGAACTTCGGGTCGCGCCAGGCCGCCAGCGTGGCGAGCACCTGCGAGGCGAACGCCTCGTGGATCTCGTAGAAGTCGAAGTCGGCGAGGCTGAGCCCGTTGCGCCGCAACAGTCGGGGCACGGCGTAGACCGGCGCGGTCAGCAGACCGTCCTCGCCGGAGACGAAGTCCACCGCCGCCGCCTCGGCGTCGACCAGGTAGGCCGACACCGGCAGGCTGCGCTCGGCGGCCCACTCCGGGCTCGACAGCAGCACGCACGCCGCGCCGTCGGTCAACGGAGAGGAATTGCCGGCCGTCATCGTGGCTTCGCCGTCGTCGCCCTTGACGCCGCTGTGCTCACGTTCGGCTCCGCGAGCGTCGCCGCTGTGCCCACCTTCGGCTCCGCGAGCGTCGCCGAAGACCGGCTTCAACTTCGCGAGCCGTTCCACGCTGGTGTCGGGGCGGAGGTTTTGGTCCCGATCCAGCCCCATGAACCCGGTGACCAGGTCGTCGAAAAATCCCCGCTCGTACGCGGCCGCCAGGCGAAGGTGGCTCGCCACGGCCAGCTCGTCCTGGGCTTGGCGGCCGATCTCCCACTGCCGTGCCGTGCGCGCGGCGTGGTCCCCCATGGACAGACCGGTGCGGGGTTCGGCGTTGCGCGGCAGGTCGGGCACGATCTGCCCCGGGCGCAGCCGCGAAAGCGCCCGCATGCGACCGCCGACGCCGCGCGAGCGGTTGAACTCCAGCAGCACTCGACGCAGGTCCTCGTTGAGGCCGATCGGGGCGTCGCTTGTGGTGTCGGCGCCTCCGGCGATCGCCGACTCGATTCGGCCGAGCGCGATCTTGTCGCCGGCGGAGACCACCGCCTCCAGGCTGGTGCCGCAGGCTCGCTGCACGTCGTAGGCCGGAGTGTCGGCGGCCAGTCGACTTCCCAGAATGGATTCGCGGGTCAGGTTGAAGTCTCGGCTGTGTTTGAGCACCGCTCCGGCGACCGCCTCGTCGACGCGTTCGCCGGCCAGCCCGAATCTCGCGGCAAGTCCGTCGAGCGCGGCGGTGAGCATGTCCTGATTGGAGGCGTTGGCGTACGGACCGTTCGAGCGGGCGAAGGGAATCCGGTTTCCGCCTAGAATCGCCACCGGGCGAGTCTGGCGGGTGCTCTGCGGGGTCTTCTGCTGCGGCATCGAGGTCTCCGATCGCGGTGGGTCGCGGGCCGCGGCACTGCCCGCGGCCGCTGGCATAGCCTAATTATTACCCATGGGTAATATTACTTGAAAGTCAGGTAGAGTGGCGACGTCGCCTCGTTGGGAGTTTCGCATGAAGGATCGCTACCGAGGATTCGCCACGTCGAGCATGGGCCGCCGCGTCGTCAGGCGACTGGGACTTCCGGCGCCGGTGCAGCTGCGTCGCCGTCGCCCCGGCGACCCCGACGTCGCCGGACCGGTGCTGTTCGGCGAGGCTTACCGAGCCGAACGTGGACGCGGCGGCGTCGCCGACGGCGGACGGCTGGCCGAGGCCGTCGAGACGCTTTTGACGAACCTGGGCGCCGACACGCGTCGCGCCGGCGACGCCGAGCCGGACGGCGGCTACGCCGCGCTGGTCTTCGACGCCACCGGAGTAGACGGCCCCGACGCGCTGCGGCAGCTGCACGCGTTCTTCCATCCGACGCTGCGAAGCCTGCGGCCGTGCGGGCGGGTGCTGGTGCTCGGCGCGGCTGAGTCGGCGTGCGAATCGGAGTCCGCGGCCGCGGCGCAGGCCGCGCTGGAGGGCTTCACGCGCTCGCTGGCCAAGGAGCTGCGTCGCGGCGCCACCGCGCAGCTGCTGCGCGTCGCTCCCGAAGCAGAGAACACTATGGAGTCTTCGCTGCGGTTCTTCCTGTCGCCACGCTCGGCCTTTGTCTCCGGTCAGGTCGTGGAGCTTGCCTGCGCGCAGCCGCCGCACACGCCCGACGCGTCGCGGCCGCTGGCGGGCAAGACGGCGCTGGTGACCGGCGCGGCGCGCGGAATCGGCGCCAAGACCGTCGAGGTGCTCGCCGAGCACGGCGCCCATGTGGTGTGCCTGGACGTGCCCGCCGCCGGCGAGTCGCTGGCCCACGTCGCCAACGACGCCAAGGGCAGCGCCGTCCAGATCGACCTGACCGCCCACGACGCTCCCGGCGCGCTCGCCGAACATCTGTCGGCGCGGCACGGCGGAGTCGACGTCGTGGTGCACAACGCCGGCATCACCCGGGACAAGACCCTGGCGCGCATGTCCGAGGCGTACTGGGACGCCGTGTGCGCGGTGAATCTCGCCGCTCCGCTGCGCGTCACCCGGCGGCTCCTCGACGACGGCCTGCTGCGCGACGACAGCCGGACCGTGGTGCTGTCGTCGGTCGGCGGCATCGCCGGCAACTACGGCCAGACCAACTACGCGGCTTCAAAGGCCGGGCTCATCGGGATGACACGCGCGCTGGCGCCGCTGCTGCGCCCCAGCCGCGGCACGATCAACGCGGTGGCGCCGGGCTTCATCGAGACGCGAATGACCGCACGGATGCCGCTGGCGACCCGGGAGATCGGGCGGAGGCTCAGCTCGCTGGCGCAGGGCGGGCTGCCGGTAGACGTGGCCGAGACCGTCGCCTGGCTGGCCGCGCCCGGCTCTGCGGGCGTCAACGGACAGGTCGTGCGCGTCTGCGGACAGAACCTGCTCGGCGCCTGACGTGTCCGGACAGGAGGACGCCATGAAACGCCATCGCCTTTCCGCCCCGCCTCGCGTCGGGGTCTTGCTGCCGAAGGCGGCGATGTCCGGCCTGAGGCGTCGCGGCGACGCCTCGGCCGCGCTTCCCTCCGTTGAGCTGGCGCTCGACGACGTCGCCGTCGACGCCGAACGGCTGGCCCGATACAGCAGGGTGTGCGGGCTGCGGCTTTCCGACCGGCTGCCCGTGACGTACCCGCACATTCTGGGATTTCCGTTGACGCTGCGGCTGTTCGCCGACCCGGCGTTCCCTTGGCCGGTCGCCGGTCTTGTGCACGTGAGCGACCGCATCACGCAGCATCGTCCGATCCCGGTCGGCGCGCGGCTGGCGCTGCGTTCGCGCGCCGAGGCGCCGCGGCCCCACCGCAAGGGCGTCGTCTTCGACGTCACCACCGAAGCCGACGTCGACTCCGAGACCGTGTGGACAGAGCAGACCACGTACTTGCGGCGCGTCTCGGGCGGTTCGCAGACCGCGGAGCATTCGGCCTCTCCGCAGGTCGACGACTCGGTCGCGACGAGTCCGCCCGCGGCGCTGTGGCGCGTCGGCTCGGGCGTCGGCCGCGCCTACGCGGCCGTCACCGGCGACTACAACCCGATCCATCTGAGTCGGGTCTCGGCGCGGCTGTTCGGAATGCGCCGCCCGATGGCGCACGGGATGTGGAGCCTGGCGCGGTGTCTCGGCGCGCTGGAGGGCCGGCTTCCCGAGCCGGCGCTGCGCGTCGAGGCCCGTTTCCGCGATCCGGTGCCGCTGCCGTCGTCCGCGGTGGGCTTTCACTTCCGCGCCGAGGGCGAGGGCGTGTCCTTCGCGGTGACTCACCCCCGCGCCGACCGCCCCTGCCTTGTGGGCGCCGCCCAGCCCGCCGCCTGAGGCTGCTGCCGACGCGGGCTCAAGTAAGTCCAGCCGGGCCGCCATTCGAACTGGGCGGTCACGACTTCGGCCAGCGACCGCCCGTTCCACAGGTGCTCCAGCGCGAAGAAGGTGACGCGGTGCCCGATCAGCAACACCCGACAGCCGTGCCTGCCGGCGGCGATCTCGTCAAGCAGCTCCCCCGTGCGCGCCACCGCCTGCGTGTAGCTCTCGCCTCCCGGGTAGGGCCGGTCGAGAAAGTCGAGCCTGCCGGCCCGCAGCGGCTTGCCGGTTCCGTTCCAGTCCCCGTAGTCGCATTCGCGCAGCCGCGAGTCGGCGGCGACCGGCGGGCCGCCGTCGCCGAAGGCGATCCGCGCGGTCTCCACGGCGCGCGCCAAGTCTGAGGCGATCACCGCGTCGACGCCGTCGTCGCCGCGACGCGCGCCCAGCTGGGTCGCCTGGAGTCGCCCCTGTGCCGACAGCTCCCCCGGCAGCCAACCGGTCGACACGTTGTTCTCGTTGTCTACTGTGGTGGAGTGCGTTTCGTACACGATTGTCGCCGACACGAGTGCGAATATACGGACTTGTCGCGTCGAAGGCGCGTGAGAGATGAATCG
>JBOGDN010000239.1:0-7773 GCA_050742995.1 Stackebrandtia sp.
GGGTACGGCTGGATCTTCGGCATGGGAGACGGCCGCGTCAACGTGGGGCTCGGAGTGCTCAACTCCTCCGGAGCGTTCGGGAACACGAACTACCGCCAGCTGCTGCTGGACTGGCTTTCCGGCACCCCGGCCGAGTGGGGTCTGCGCGACGAGTCGGCCGCCGACGGCCCGATCCGCGGCGCCGGGCTGCCGATGGGTTTCAACCGGGTGCCCCACTACACCCGCGGGCTGCTGCTCGTCGGCGACTCCGGAGGGATGGTGAATCCCTTCAACGGCGAGGGAATCGCCTACGCGATGGAGTCCGGCGAAGTGGCCGCGGGATTCGCCGCCGACGCGCTGGCCAAGCCGGCCGGATCGCGCCGCGAGGAGATCTTGCGCCGCTACCCGGTGGAGTTGAAGGCGCGTTTCGGCGGGTACTACCGGCTCGGCGGCACGTTCGTCAAGCTCATCGGCAACCCGAAGGTGATGAAGCTGTGCACCGAGCACGGACTCCAGCACCCGATGCTGATGCGCTTCGTCCTGAAGCTGCTGGCCAACCTCACCGACCCGCGGGGCGGCGACGCTATGGACAAAGTCATCAACGGACTCTCTAAGGTTGCGCCTGCGGTATGAGAATTCAGGGATCCCCTAAAGTGACGCAGATGTGCATTGTAGGTAGGCGATAAACGATGGAACTGTACGGACCGATCGTCGTTTTGTTCGGGGTTGGGCTGGCGTTCGCGCTCATCTCGGTGGTCGCCGCGCGCATCACCGGCCCCCGCCGGTTCAACAAGGCCAAGAACGACGCCTACGAATGCGGCATCGAGGCGACCCCCACGCCGTCGGGAGGCAGCCGCTTCCCGGTCAAGTTCTACCTGACGGCGATGCTGTTCATCATCTTCGACATCGAGATCATGTTCCTGCTGCCGTGGGCCGTCCACTTCGACGTCCTCGGCATGTTCGGTCTGGTCTCGATGACGATCTTCATCGGCGTGCTTTTCATCGCCTACGCCTACGAGTGGCGTCGCGGCGGATTGGACTGGGACTGACTCATGGGCGTTGAAGAGAAACTTCCCTCGGGCATCCTTCTTTCTACTGTAGAAGGATTGGTCAACTGGACCCGCAAGGCGTCGCTGTGGCCGGCGACCTTCGGCCTGGCCTGCTGCGCCATCGAGATGATGGCCACCGGCGCGGCCCGCTACGACACCGGCCGTTTCGGCATGGAGGTGTTCCGGCCTTCGCCCCGGCAGGCCGACCTGATGATCGTGGCCGGCAGGGTCAGCCAGAAGATGGCCCCGGTGCTGCGCCAGATCTACGACCAGATGGCCGCTCCAAAGTGGGTGCTTTCGATGGGCGTGTGCGCCACGTCCGGGGGCATGTTCAACAACTACGCGATCGTGCAGGGCGTCGACCACGTGGTGCCGGTGGACATCTATCTCCCCGGCTGCCCGCCCCGTCCCGAGATGCTGCTCGACGCGATCTTGCGGCTGCACGAGAAGATCCAGCACGAGCCGCTCGGCGACAAGCGCCGCGAGGAGCTGGAAGCCAAGCCCGCGCCGCTCGTCAAGCCCGCCTCGATGCCGTCGAGCTACCGCTTTGACAAGAAAAAGGCGAAGCAGTGGAAAGAGGCGGCCGCCACCGGCAGCACCGAACAGCTGCGCATCAAGAACTGGATGGCCGAGCGGGGCGTGGAGGTCGACAAATGAACGACGAGCACAAGGGGCTGTTCGGGGTCGCCGGCACCGGAGACACCTCCGGCTACGGCGGGCTGGTGCAGTCGCGGCCGCTGGCCGCGGTGGTCTCCACCGAGCGCCCCTACGGCGGATACTTCGACGAGCTCGTCGACCTGCTCGACGACCTGACGCCGCAGGAGACGATCCAGGCCGTGGTCGTCGACCGCGGCGAGCTGACGATTCACGTCGCGCCCGACCAGGTCGCCAACGTCTGCCAGACCCTGCGCGACGCCGATCCGCTGCGCTTCGAGTTCTGCTCGAGCGTCTCGGGCGTGGACTACCCGGAGCAGGAAAAGCGCCTGCACGTCGTCTACGAACTGGCCTCGATGACCTACCGGCGGCACGTCCGCGTCGAGACCGCCGTGAGCGACGCCGATCCGCACGTGGCCAGCGTGACCGCGGTCTACCCGACAGCGGACTGGCAGGAGCGCGAAACCTACGACATGTTCGGCGTCGTCTTCGACGGCCACCCCAACCTCACCCGGATTCTGATGCCGGACGACTGGGAGGGGCACCCGCAGCGCAAGGACTACCCGCTGGGCGGCATTCCGGTGGAGTACAAAAACGACGCCGAGATTCCCCCGCCGGACGAACGGAGGGCTTACAAGTGAGCGAGCGCAGCGAGCGAACCGTGAGCAGAGCAGTCTTCGCGAATGCGTCTGCCGAGCGAAGCGAGGCGGCAGCATGAGTCAGACCGACGCCTACGCCGAGTCGCGCGAGACCACCGAGGGCAAGGTCTACACCGTCACCGGCGGCGACTGGGACTCCGTGCTCGGCGGCGGCGACCCGCTCGGCGACGAGCGCCTCGTGGTCAACATGGGTCCGCAGCACCCCTCGACGCACGGCGTGCTGCGCCTGGTCATCGAGCTCGAAGGCGAGACCGTCAAGGAGCTGCGGCCGGTGGTGGGCTACCTGCACACCGGCATCGAGAAGAACGCCGAGTACCGCACCTGGACCCAGGGCACCACGTTCGTCACCCGCGCCGACTACCTGGCGCCCATCTTCAACGAGACCGCCTACTGCCTGGCCGTGGAGAAGCTGCTCGGCGTCGAGATTCCCGAGCGGGCCACGGTGGTCCGAGTGCTCATGATGGAGCTCAACCGCATCTCCTCGCACCTGGTGGGGCTGGCCACCACCGGCATGGAGCTGGGCGCGCTTTCGATGATGATCTACGGCTTCCGGGAACGCGAGCAGATCCTCGACATCTTCGAGACGTGCTCGGGCCTGCGGATGAACATGGCCTACGTGCGCCCCGGCGGCCTGGCGCAGGACGTGCCCGACGAGGCGCTGACCATGATCCGCAAGTTCCTCGACGAGATGCCCGGGCACATCGACATGTACGAGGACCTGCTCACGGGCAACCCGATCTGGCAGGAACGCACGCAGAACGTGGCCTACCTCGACGTGTCCGGCTGCCTGGCGCTGGGCATCTCCGGTCCGGTGCTGCGGTCGGCCGGTCTGCCGTGGGACCTGCGCAAGACTCGTCCCTACTGCGGCTACGAGACCTACGACTTCGATGTGCCCACTCACAACGGCGCCGACGTGTGGGCGCGCTATAAAGTGCGGCTCGACGAGATGCGCGAAAGCCTGCGCATCATCGAACAGGCCATGGACCGCCTGGAGCCCGGACCGGTGATGTGCGCCGACAAGAAGGTCGCCTGGCCGGCGCAGCTGTCGCTCGGCGGCGACGGGCTCGGCAACTCGCTCCACCACATCCGCCACATCATGGGCCAGTCCATGGAGGCGTTGATTCACCACTTCAAGCTGGTGACCGAGGGCTTCCGAGTCCCGCCCGGGCAGGTGTACGTCCCCATCGAAGCCCCGCGCGGGGAACTGGGCGTCCACCTGGTCTCCGACGGCGGCACCCGCCCCTACCGGGTGCACATGCGCGAACCCAGCTTCATCAACCTGCAGGCGCTGCCGGCGATCGCCGAAGGCGGACTGCTCTCCGACGTCATCGCGGGAGGAGCCTCAATGGACCCGGTTATGGGCGGGTGTGATCGCTGATGTCCTACTCAGAAGAGGTCCGCGAGCAGGCGCGCGAGATCATGGCGCGCTACCCCAAGGGCAAGCAGCGCTCCGCCCTGCTGCCCATGCTGCACCTGGTGCAGGGCGTCGACGGCTACGTCACCCCGCAGGGCGTCGCCTTCTGCGCCGAGACGATCGGCATCACCAAGGCCCAGGTCGCGGCGGTGTCCACCTTCTACACCATGTACAAGCGTGAGCCCACCGGCGACTTCCTGGTCAGCGTGTGCACCAACACCTTGTGCGACGTCATGGGCGGTCAGCGGGTCTTCGACGCGCTGCGCGAGTACCTGGACGTCGGCCACGACGAGACCACCGCCGACGGCAAGATCACCCTCGAGCACGCCGAGTGCCTCGCCGCCTGCGACTTCGCGCCGGTGATGACCGTCAACTACGAGTTCTACGACAAGGTCGACCCCGACGGCGCGGTGAGCATGGCCAAGGCGCTGCAGGGCGGCGAACGTCCCGCTCCCACCCGCGGCGCGCGGCTGTGCACGCTCAAGGAGATCTCCAAGCAGCTGGCCGGCTGGGAGGAAGACCGCCCCGACGCCGTCGCCGACAACGCCCTGGGAGACCCCACGCTCGCCGGGGCGCGGCTTGCCGCCGACAACGGCGTGACCGCCCCGCAGATCGACCCGGAGACGCCCCTGGTCAACAAGGAGGAGTCCGCATGAGCAAGCCTTCGCCCGACACGTTGGCGAAGTTGACGCCGGTGCTGACCAAACGCTGGCTGTCGCCCGACGCGTGGCGCATCGGCGTCTACGAGCAGCTCGACGGCTACGCCGCGCTGCGCAAGGCCTTGAAGCACCACCCCGACGACCTGATCGCCTTCATGAAGGAGTCCGGCCACCGCGGACGCGGCGGCGCGGGCTTCCCGGTGGGCATGAAGTGGGCGTTCATACCGCAAAACGACGGCAAGCCGCACTACATGGTCATCAACGCCGACGAGGGCGAGCCGGGCACCTGCAAAGACCTTCCGCTGATGATGAACGACCCGCACTCGCTCATCGAGGGCATCGTCATCGCCTCTTACGCGGTGCGCGCCAACAACGCCTACATCTACGTGCGCGGCGAGGCGGTGCACGCCGCCCGACGGCTGCGCCACGCCGTGGCCGAGGCGCGCGAAGCCGGCTACCTCGGCAAGAACATCCTCAACTCCGGGTTCGACTTGGACATCGAGGTCCACTCCGGCGCCGGCGCCTACATCTGCGGCGAAGAGACCGCGCTGCTCGACTCGCTCGAGGGCTTCCGGGGTCAGCCGCGGCTGCGTCCGCCGTTCCCGGCCGTCGCCGGTCTTTACGCCTGCCCGACGGTCGTCAACAACGTCGGCTCGATCGCCTCGGTGCCGCACATCGTCCTCGGCGGCGCCGACTGGTGGAAGTCGCTCGGCAGCGAGAACTCCGCCGGCACCATGATCTACTCGCTTTCGGGCCGGGTGAAACGTCCCGGTCAGTACGAGTGCGGCATGGGCGTCACCCTGCGCGAGCTGCTCGACCTGGCCGGCGGCATGTCCGAGGGCCACAACCTGAAGTTCTTCACGCCCGGCGGCTCGTCCACGCCGCTGCTTGCCGCCGAACACCAGGACGTGCCGCTGGACTTCGACAACGTCGCCAAGGCCGGCTCCATTCTGGGCACCACCGCGATGATGATCTTCTCCGACGCCGACTGTCCGGTGTACTGCACCTACCGCTGGCTGCAGTTCTACGCTCACGAATCCTGCGGCAAGTGCACGCCGTGCCGCGAGGGCAACTACTGGATGACGCGCATCTACCGGCGCATCCTCTCCGGCGAAGGAACCCACGCGGACCTGGACACCCTGCTCGACGCCTGCGACAACATCATGGGGCGCTCCTTCTGCGGCCTCGGCGACGGCGCCACCTCTCCGGTGACCTCCTCGCTGAAGCTGTTCAAGCAGGACTACATCGACTACATCGACGGTCACCGTCGGCCATTGCTGGAAGCCGCCGATCTGGCAGGAGCGCACGCATGAGCGAATCCGTCACGCTCACCATCGACGGGCTCGAAGTGACGGTTCCCAAGGGGACTCTGGTCATTCGCGCCGCGGAGAAACTCGGCATCGAGGTGCCGCGGTTCTGCGACCACCCGCTGCTCGACCCGGTCGGCGCCTGCCGCCAGTGCCTTGTGGACGTCGAGGGGCAGCGCAAGCCGCTTGCGTCGTGCACCGCGCAGTGCACCGACGGCATGGTCGTCAAGACCCAGCTGACCTCTCCCATGGCCAAAAAGGCCCAGGAGGGGAACATGGAGTTCCTGCTCCTCAACCACCCGCTCGACTGCCCGATCTGCGACAAGGGCGGCGAGTGTCCGCTGCAGAACCAGGCGATGTCCGGCGGACGCGCCGAGTCCCGCTTCGTCGAGGACAAGCGCAAGTACCAAAAGGCGCTGCCGATCTCGTCGCAGGTGCTGCTCGACCGGGAACGCTGCGTCCTGTGCGCCCGGTGCACCCGCTTCTCCGACCAGATCGCCGGCGACCCGTTCATCGAGCTGATGGAGCGCTCCTCGCTCGAGCAGGTCGGCGTCTACGAAGACGAGCCGTTCGAGTCCTACTTCTCCGGCAACACCGTGCAGATCTGCCCGGTCGGGGCGCTCACCGGCGCCCAGTACCGCTTCCAGGCCCGCCCCTTCGACCTGGTCTCCAGCCCGAGCGTGTGCGAACACTGCGCCGCCGGATGCGCGCAGCGCACCGACCACCGGCGCAACAAGGTCACCCGCCGCCTCGCCGGCGACGACCCCGAAGTCAACTCCGAATGGAACTGCGACAAGGGACGCTGGGCCTTCGACTACGTCAACACCGACAACCGGATCCTCACCCCGCTGGTGCGCGGCGACGACGGCGAGCTGTACGAGGCCACCTGGCCCGACGCGCTGCGCACCGCCGCCGAAGGCCTGATCCGGGCCAAGGCCGCCGGCGGCGCCGGCGTGCTCGCCGGCGGGCGACTCACCATCGAAGACTCCTACGCCTACTCCAAGTTCGCGCGTCTTGTCCTCGATACCAACGACGTCGACTTCCGGGCCCGGCCGCATTCCGAGGAGGAGGCGGACTTCCTCGCCCACTCCGTGGCCGGCGTCCACCCGGCCTCCGGCGCGGTCACCTACGCGAACGTGGAAGCCGCGCCCGCGGTGCTCATCGCCGGCCTCGAGACCGAAGAGGAATGCCCGATCCTGTTCCTGCGGCTGCGCAAGGCCCACGAGGAACGGGGCCTGCAGCCGTATGTGATCGCGCCATACGCCACTCGCGGCACCGAGAAGATCGGCGGCGAGCTGATTCCGACCGTCCCCGGCGGCGAGGCCTCGCTGCTTTCGGGCTTCGCCGACGGCGGCGACATGGCCGAGACGCTGCGCGCTCCCGGCAGCGTCATCCTGGTCGGCGAGCGCCTTGCCGGCGTCGCCGGCGCGCTGACCGCCGCGACCCGGCTGGCCAAGGCCACCGGCGCGAAGCTGGCCTGGGTGCCGCGTCGCGCCGGCGACCGCGGCGCCGTCGACGCCGGGCTGCTGCCCGGGATGCTGCCCGGAGGCAGCGGAGTGGACGCGTCCGCCGACCGCGCGACCATGGCCGAGTACTGGGGCGCGGCGTCCCTGCCGGAGCAGGCCGGACGCAGCACCTCGGAGATCCTTGCCGCCGCGGCCGCCGGAGAGCTCGGCGGCCTGCTGGTGGCCGGAGTCGACCCGTTCGACCTGCCCGACCCGGCCGCGGCCGAAGCCGCCATGTACACCGCGTCCTTCATCGTCTCGATCGAGCAGCGGCACACCGCCGTGACCCGCCGCGCCGCCGTGGTCTTCCCGGTGGCGCCCGTCGCCGAAAAGGGCGGCGCGTACCTGAACTGGGAGGGGCGGCTGCGCACCTTCGACCCGGCGCTGGACTCCTCGCTGCTCAGCGACTACGAAGTCCTCGACGCGCTCGCCAAGGCCATGGGCGTCGAGCTGGGCTTTGAATCGCTGCGCACCGTGCGCGCCGAGCTGGCCGGCGTGCCGACCCCCGCCGGCCGCGGCGCCGCGCCCATGACGGCCGCGAGCAAGC
>JBOGDN010000240.1:0-2193 GCA_050742995.1 Stackebrandtia sp.
GACGTACAGCGCGTACGCGCTGTACGTCTGGCTGAGCGGCCGCGCGTCGAAGAAGGCCGTGGCGTTCGCGCGCGTCTCGGCGTTGATCGCGCTGTCGATCGGCGCGGCCGGTCAGATCGCCTACCACCTCATGGCCGCGCCCGACGACGGCGCGGGCCCCGTCATCACCGCCACCGTGGCGTGCATCCCGGTGGCCGTGCTGGGCATGGGCGCCTCCCTTGCCCACCTCGTGAAGAACACGGAGAACTGACATGAGTCGCATCCCGACCCTGCACACGCGCCTGAGCGAGATCGTGACCTGGGCTGAAGAGCAGCTCGAAGACGAACACACCGACGGCCACCAGCTCGCCGAGACCCTGGTCGAGCGCCTGGCCGCGATCCGCGACCAGTTTCCCGACGCCGCGAAACCGCAGCGGGGACACACCGTCGTTCAGACCATGGGCGTCGTCGAACGCGGCGGCACCGTCGTGGGCGTTCAGCTCGGAAACGTGGAGGAATAGCCATGACCAGCAGCGAGTACGGCGAGCATTTCGAGAAGTGGAGCGCCGAGTTGGCCGGGGACGTGCCGACGACGACCGCCACAGACCCGGACGAGGCCCCGGTGCCGGTGGACAGCCCTGAGGCTCAGCGTGAGCGGCCTCGGGTGCGTGACGGCGAGCGTCGCCCGGTCGTCCCGGCCTGGGCCAAGTCGAAGGCCGGCATCGCCGCCGAGGTCAAGCGGGTCGTGAGCCTGGGTCTGCACGTGGTGGAGTACCACGCGCTGCGGGTTCCGGTGTATGCGGCACGGTTGACGCTTCGCGCGCCGAGGGGCGTGAAGCTGTGGTGGCGTGAGCTGGCCGACTGGGTGAACGACGCCGAGGGCCGGCCGCTGCGCGCGGCCACCGCCGCGCGCGAGGATTACGAGGCGTACCGGAAGCTGGTGCTCATCCGAGATCGGCACGTGCGCTGGCGCGGCATGGTGGTCACCGCCTCGGCGGCCGCAGTGGCGATAGCCGGGTCGGTGCTGTACGCCACCGGCCAGATGGCAGAACCTCCGGCGTGGTCGGAAACCGCGCGGTCGTGGCCGGTGTGGCTGGCCGCAGCCGCAGCCGGCCTGGCCGCCGCAGGGTGGAAAGGCCGCCCCGAGGACAAGCCGCTGCTGGAGGCGGCCGTGGTCAAGACGTCGCTGGCGCCGTTGACCTCGGATGTCGTGATCCGGGGCTTGAGCGTGCTGGGCATCTCCGGCATCTCGCAGGCCCTGGCCAAGGACCCCAACGCCATCGGGTTCGTCTCGCCGATCGCCCGCGACGGCAACGGTTGGCGCGCCGAGGTCGACCTGCCCTACGGCGTCACGGTCGGCGAGGTGGCCGACCGCCGCGACAAACTCGCCTCCGGCCTGGGCCGCCCGCTGGGCTGCGTGTGGCCCGAAGGCAACGCCGACGTCCACCCCGGCCGCCTGGTCGTTTGGGTGGGCGATGAGGACATGGCCCGCGCCAAACAGCCCGCGTGGCCGCTGCTGCGCAAGGGCAAGGTCAACCTGTTCGAGGCTTTCGAGCTGGGCACCGACCCGCGTGGCCGCACCGTGTGGCTGACGCTGATGTTCGCCTCCATGGTCATCGGCGCGATTCCGCGCATGGGCAAAACCTTCGCGCTGCGGCTGATCCTGCTGGCCTGCGCCCTGGACCCGCGCTGCGAGCTGCACGTGTTCAACCTCAAAGGCGGCTCCGACTTCGCGCCGCTGCAACCCGTCAGCCACGCGTGGCGTACCGGAGACCGCGACGACGACATCGAATACCTGGTCGCTGACCTGCGCAAACTCCACGCCGACATGCAGCGCCGCTACCAGGTGATCGAGGAGCTGCCGCGCGAGCTGTGCCCCGAATCCAAGGTCACCGACGAACTCGCTTCCAAGAAGTCGCTGGGCCTGCACCCGGTCGTGGTCGCGCTGGACGAGTGCCAACGCGGTTTCGAGCACAAGGAACACGGCGTCGAGATCGAGGAAATCTGCGAAGACCTGGTACGACGCGGCCCGGCCGTGGGCATCATGGCCATCTGCGCCACCCAGCGACCCGACAAGGACTCGCTGCCCAAAGGCATCTCGGCCAATGCCGCACTGCGGTTCTGCCTGAAGGTGACCGGCCAAGTCGAAAACGACATGGTGCTGGGCACCTCGGCGTACAAAAACGGCGTCCGCGCCACCATGTTCAGCCGTCG
>JBOGDN010000241.1:0-3948 GCA_050742995.1 Stackebrandtia sp.
GACCTGCTGGGCGGCAGCCCCGACGAGGTCCCGGACCGCTACGACGCCGTCGACCCGACGGGGTTGAAGACGCCGGCGCGCGTCGTCGTCGTCCACGGCGCCGACGACGACTGGGTTCCGATCGAGATGTCCCGCGACTACGCCCGCACGTGCGGCGCGACGCTGCTACAGCTCGACGGCGTGGAGCACTTCGGGCTCATCGATCCCGACTCGGCGGCGTGGCCGACGGTGCTTGAGGCGTTCGCGCAGGCGATTCGGGAAGGTCAGGCGGGATAGTCGGGGTCGCCGGGGAGGGCGAAGCGCGGCGTCGGCTCGTCCAGGACGATTCTGGGCTCGACGGGGGCGAGGTCGCGGTTCTCGGCGGCCACCAGCGCGCTGTCGACCGTGCGGAACTCCGACAGCTCGGCGAGCGTGACGGCGGTGGGCGGCAGCATCGCCTCGGCGTGGTCGCGCAGCGCGGTCGCCGGCGTCAGCCATCCCGCCCAGTCGGCTTCGCCGCTGACGTCGCGCGGCTCGACGCCGTCGGGCTGCCGGGCCACGTAGAACCAGGTGTCGTAGCGGCGGGGCTCGAACTCCGGCGTCACCCAGCGGCTCCACGCGTACAGCTCGGTGAGGCGCAGTCCGGTCTCCTCGGCGGCTTCGCGCACCGCGGCCGACTGGACGTCGATGTCCTCGGGCCCCACGCCGCCGCCGGGGAAGGCGTACAGGCCGCCGGCAAAGACCATGCTGCGCTTGCGCCGCATCATGTACACCTCGATGCCCCCGGGCGCCCGCACCGTGTACGGCAGGTCCCGCAGCACCAGGACGGTCGCCGCACGGCGCGGCTTGACGGGGCGCCGGCGGTCGGCGTAGAACTCGCGCGCGTGCGCGACGATCGCCTCCGGCGCCGTGCGGAGTTTGTCTAGATCGTCAGTCAACTCGAACCACCACCGCGACGCCCTGTCCGACTCCGACGCAGGCCGCGGCGACGCCGAAGCCGCCGCCGCGCCGGCGCAGCTGCTCGCACAGATCTATGAGGACGCGGGGCGCGGAGGCGCCGAGCGGGTGGCCGTAGGCGATGGCGCCCCCGTGCGGGTTGACCCGGGTGCGGTCGATTTCCGGCATCAGGTGCAGGCACGAAAGCACCATCGCCGCGAAGGCCTCGTTGATCTCCCACACCGCGACGTTGGACGGCCGCAGCCCCGTACGCGACAAGACCTTGCGAATCGCGTCGACGGGCGCGACCGAGAAGCGCTCCGGCGACACGCCGACTGTGGTCGAGGCGATGATGCGCCCCAGCGGGTTGTCTCCGGGACTGCGCGCCACCAGCAGCGCGGCCGCGCCGTCGGAGATCGGCGAGGAGTTCCCCGCCGTCACGGTTCCGTCCGCGGTGAACGCCGGCTTGAGGGCGGCGAGCTTTTCGCGACTGGTGTCGGGACGCACGCATTCGTCGCGGGGGACGCCGTCCACGTGCATGATGTACGGCTCGTAGACCTTCTCCTCCCACGCGTCCTGCGCCCGCAGGTGGCTGCGCAGCGCCCAGGCGTCCTGCTCTTCGCGGCCGATGCCCAGCTCGGCGGCGACGCCCTGCGCGCACTCTCCCAGGGATCTCACCCACACCTGCGGGAAACGCGGGTTGGGCATTCGCCACCCCACCTGGGTGGCGTGCAGCTTCAGGTCGCGCGGGAACGCCGCCTCGGGCCGGGGAAGCACGAACGGCGCGCGGCTCATCGACTCCACGCCCCCGGCCACGACGTATTCGGCGTCGCCGCTGGCCACCATGCGACCCGCCTGGATCACCGCCTCGGCGCCGGAGGCGCACAGCCGGTTGACGGTGACTCCGGGCACCGTGGCCGGCAGGTCGGCGAGCAGCGCGGCCATGCGGGCGACGTTCCGGTTGTCCTCGCCGGCGCCGTTGGTGTCGCCGAGGATCACGTCGTCGACGTCGGCGGGGTCGAGGTCTGGATTGCGGCGCATCAGCTCGGCGACGGGCGTCGCCGCGAGGTCGTCGGTGCGGATGTGCGCCAGTCCGCCGCCGTGCCGCCCGAAGGGGGTCCGTACCGCGTCGATCAGGTAAGCCTCCACGACGGTGACCCTACCGGCAATCGCGCGATCCAGCGGGCGCCGCCTGAACGGCCCGGGCAAAACCGCGGCGCCGAGACCAGGAGCACTTCTAAAAGAACAGACGCCCCACGTAGTACAGGCCCGCGGCGGGGATGCCGGCGGCGAAGAACGTCAGCACCCAGGCGGCGACGATGTTGCCGGCCACGCCCCAGCGGACCGCGCGCAGTCCCTTGGTGGCGCCGACGCCCATGATCGCCGAGGTGATGGTGTGGGTGGTGGAGATGGGCGCGCCGAACACCCAGGTGTTGACGTACAGCACAGAGGAGGCGACGGTTTCGGCGGCGAAGCCTTCCGGCGGGCCCAGGTCGATGATCTTGCGGCCGAGGGTTTTGATGATGCGCCAGCCGCCCGCGTAGGTGCCCGCGGCCAGGGCCGCGGCGACCGCCAGGTAGACCCACCAGGGGATGGACTTGGTGTCGTCCTGGAATCCGCCGACATACAGCGCGAGCACGATGATGCCCATGGTCTTGGCCGCGTCCTGCATGCCGTGCCCGACGGCCATGCCGGCCGCCGAGATCGACTGGGCGATGCGGAAGCCGCGGTTGAGCGGGCGCGGAGCGCCGGAGCGGAAGATCCAGGAGACGGCGGTCATCACCAGGTAGCCCAGGAGGAAACCGACGAGCGGGGACAGCACCATCGGCAGCACGACCTTGCCGAGGACCCCGTCCCACAGCACGGTCTGGCCGGCGGCGAGGGTGGCGCCGATGAGGCCGCCGAACAGCGCGTGCGACGACGAGGACGGCAGGCCGTAGTACCAGGTGATGAAGTTCCAGATGATTCCGCCGACGACGCCGGCCAGCACGATTCCCAGGCTCGCGGCGCCGGTGGGCAGGTCCACGAGCCCCTTGCCGACCGTTTCGGCCACCTTGACGCCCAGGTAGGCACCGACGAGGTTGCCGACCGCGGCCATGCCCAGCGCGATGCGCGGAGTGAGCGCGCGGGTGGAGATCGAGGTGGCGATCGCGTTGGCGGCGTCGTGAAACCCGTTGGTGTAGGCGAAGAGCAGCGCCGCGGCGATGACCAGCAGGACGCCGAGCAGTGCGGTGTCCACTAAGATTCCTTCACCACAATGGTCTCGACGATGTTCGCCACGTGCTCGAAGGCGTCGCAGGCCTTTTCCAGGTAGTCGGCGACTTCCTTGAGCTTCATCACCATCAGCGCCTCGTACTCGCCGGAGAACAGCCGCACCAGCAGCATCCGGTACGCGCGGTCGCCGTCGTTCTCGAGCCGGTTGCACTCGATCCAGTAGTCGCGCAGCGAGGAGTCAAGGCCCTTGAGGTTGGGCATCGCCTGCGCGGTGATCTCGGCCTGCTGCTTCAGCACACGGATCTGCTCGACCATCTCCCGCGGCGGCGCCGGCAGCTCGGAGAGGCCGTAGAGATACACCAGGTTCCCGGCGGCCTCGATGTGGTCGACGACGTCGTCGAGCAGCGAGGCGAGCCGGTACATGTCCTCGCGATCGAGCGGCGTGACGAACGAGGCGTCGATCTTGGTGTAGAGAGCATGCGTGATGTCGTCGCACGCGTGCTCCACCTCGACCAGCCGCTCGGAAACCGACTGCGCGTCGGCGTCGGGGTCGGCCAGCTCGCCCAGGATTTCGGTGGCCTTGACGATGTTCCCCGCCGAGTCGGTGAAGAACTTGTAAAACGAGTCGTCTTGCGGACGCAGCGAAAACCGCACCTAAACACCTCGGATCTTCTGCACATTGACGATCGTCGTAACCAAACGACGGCGTTCACCTTACATTCACCCGTTCGGGCCGGACTGCGGGTCGTCGTCCGCGGCCGATCCCAGACGTTTCAAAGCCGCGTACACCTTATCCGCGTCCGTGGTGTACCACAGTGG
>JBOGDN010000242.1:0-7546 GCA_050742995.1 Stackebrandtia sp.
GGGCGGGACACCGCGTCGTCACGGCGGCGGCGAGCGTGGCCATGCTGGCGGCTCTCCCCCTGGCGGCCCTGGCCTCGGGCCCGCACGACGTCGGCGAGGCGTTCGCGCAGGCCCGAGGCGCCCTCGAGCTGGCCTGGCTGATCGCCGCCGGCGCCGCGGGCGAAGCGCTGCGGCAGGCCGAGCGGCGGGCGGACGAAGCCGAGCGCACCCGGGAGGAGACCGCGCGGCGCCGCGCCGACGACGAGCGGCTGCACATCGCGCGGGAGCTGCACGATTCGCTCACCCACCAGATCTCGATCATCAAGGTGCAGGCCGAAGTCGCCGTTCATGTGGCCCGCAAGCGCGGCGAGCAGGCGCCGGAGGCCCTGCTGGCAATCCAGGAGGCCGGACGTGAGGCGTCCCGGGAGCTGCGCGCGACCCTTGAGGCGCTGCGCGACGACGACACGACCCCGCCGCGCGGTCTCGACCACCTCCCGGAACTGGTGGAACGGGCCCGCGCCGTCGGCCTGGACGCGACGCTGACGGTCGAAGGGCGACGGCATGACGTGCCGGCCGCGGTGGAGCGGACCGTCTACCGGATCGTTCAGGAGTCGCTGACCAACGTCGCCCGTCACGCGGACGCCTCCACGGCGTCGGTCCGGATCGACTGCCGTCCAGACACCCTGGCGATACGCATCGACGACGACGGCAAGGCCGCGCCGGGCGCCGCCCCGACGCCGGGCGTCGGACTGCTCGGCATGCGCGAACGAGTCGTCGCCCTCGGCGGCCGGCTGCGCGCCGAACCGCGCGACGCCGGCGGCTTCATCGTCCAGGCCGAACTGCCCGTGGACCAGACGTCATGATCCGCGTCCTGCTGGTCGACGACCAACCGCTGCTTCGCAGCGGATTCCGCGCGCTCCTCGACCTCGAAGACGACATCGAGGTGGTGGCCGAGGCCGCCGACGGGCAGGAGGGCCTGGCGCTGGCCAGGGAACACCTGCCCGACGTGGCTCTCGTCGACATCCAGATGCCGGTCCTCGACGGCATCGAGACGACCCGGCGCATCGCCGCGGACCCGACCCTGGACCGGGTGCACGTCGTCATCCTGACCAACTACGGCTTGGACGAATACGTCTTCGACGCGCTGCGCGCCGGGGCCGCCGGCTTCCTCGTCAAGGACATCGTGCCGGACGACTTCCTGCACGCCGTACGCGTCGCCGCGCGCGGCGACGCCCTCCTCGCGCCCTCGATCACCCGCAAGCTCATCAACAGGTACGTCACCCAGCCGCTCAACACCGGCGCCAACACGACGCTGGAGGAACTGACCAATCGCGAACGCGAGGCCGTCGCCCTGGTCGCGCAGGGCCTGTCCAACAACCAGATCGCCGAGCGCATGGTGATCAGCCCGATGACCGCGAAAACCCACGTCAACCGGGCAATGACCAAGCTCCGCGTCCGCGATCGCGCTCAGCTGGTAGTCCTCGCCTACGAATCCGGCCTGGCGACCCCGCGCCGCCCTTGACATCCACAGCCCGAGCCAGAGTGGTGCACGTCACATTACGACCGCGTTCGGCAAGGTTTTTGCAAGCTCAAATACGGGACAGGCTCCTTTGCCGCCCATATCGTTACGAAGTCCTTATTTGAGTCCCTGTAGGAGGAATACATGCGACGACGCGTCGCTTCGATCGTCACGATCGGGATGTTGTCATTGGCCGCCGCGATGCTCTCGCCGAGCGCGGCAATCGCGAACCCGACGTCGTCCGACACATCGGAGTCCGCTGCCGAAACCGAAGGTTACGGCGACTGCGCGGCGAACAAGTTCTGCGGCTGGGACGGCGCGGACGCGTCAGGCTTGCGAGTGGAGTGGACCGGACCGATCGGCTGCGAGGCTGAGAAGGATCTGCGGCCGCTCGGCTGGGGACACCGCATCGACTCCTTCAAGAACAACACCGGCTACACGCTCACCTTGATGGAGATCCTTCCCAACGGGAACCCTCTCTTCATGCGGAACCTGGACCCGGGCGAAACGGCCAACCTTCCGGCGGCCGAGCGCAACCGCGTAGACATTATCGAGCGAACCTGGTGTTAAGCCGATCCCGTGGGTCTGGCACGGCGCCGCGGCTTCGGGCCGCGGCGCCGTGCTCAGCTCATCGTGCCGTCAGAGAGTGGAGTCCGATAGCGGCGGCTATGAAGGTGGTCACCACGACTCCCAGGGTCTGCCAGTACAACGCCGATACCGCCGGTATCGCCGCAGCCAGCAAAATCACCAGGGTGCGAACCGAGATCAACGGTCCAAGCGACTGGCTGGAAACCGCAGCCCCGTCGGCCGCATGACCTGGCGGGTTGGTGGAACCGCCCGTACTGGAGGCGGCTATTGTCATCCTGACTCCTTCCGTCTGGAGACGGTCTTGGAGATGGGCGGCCACCTGGTCGAATAGCTGGCCGCCCGCCAAATTTCTCGCCACGTTGGAATGTGGAATCCCCATCGCGGCTCCATCATGTTATCGCCGTTGCTCTCTGGCTTCTCGCGTGGGGCTGCACGTGCATCTGCACGTGCATCAAGGTCAGTACGGCGAAATAGCGCCTGATGCGGCCTGACGGGACGCCGCGACGGCACGGAAATCGATCGATCGAATCACATATTTTGTCCACAGTGTTATTTCACGTGAGACGTCGCTTATTGTTGAATAGCTATGCGACTGTCGCCGTTGCGAAGGCGCGCGTGGTCCAGACGGATGCGGTCAGCTCTCGATTCGTCCGTACGCCCTAAGCACGCGCAGCGCGCCGAGGGTCGCCACGCCTCGCCAGGCCAGCAGGGCGGCCTGTCCGGGCGGCGTCCACGGGACGGACCAGCCGCCGTCCGCCTCCTGGGCGGAGACGAGCTCGTCGAGATGCGCCTCGATCGCCTTGTCGGCGAAGAACTCGCGGCGCGGACTTTCCGGGCTGGGCGCGAAGTCCAGCGGGGTGAGGCCGTAGCCGGGTCCGGGCGTCGGCTTGAACATCGCGAGATCGTCGATCCGGTCGCGGATGTCCCGGTACGCCTCGACCGCCCACTTCTCGTCGGCCTCGCTCTCCAGAAAGCGCAGGACGCACAGCGCGGTGTGAGCGTCGATCACGGAATCCGGCGCCTCGACGGCCGTACGGCAGAATCGCGCGGCCCGGTCGACCCAGGGGTGGTCGATCCCCAGAGCCCTTGCGGCGCCGACGATCTTGGCCGTCGGGTTGAGCCCCGGAGGGAAGACGCCGTCGCCCCAGTGGTCGGCGCGCGGGTGTTCGGCGACCGACGGAAGCACAATGGAGAGGCCGCCGTCGGCGGCGGAAACCGAGTCCAGGTAAGGCATGGCGGCCCGGGCGGCGTCGGCCGCGCGTTCCCTCGTCGACGAAAGCGGCGTGCGGGAGGCGACGTCGTCGAGGATGTCGAAGGCCGAATCGACCGCGAGAGGCTGACTGTCGGGGGCCAGCGCGTCGGGTTCGAAGCCGTGGCCGAACCCGCTGTCGGCGTTGCGATAGGCCTCGAGTCCCGCGATCGCGGCCGTCGCGGCGTCCTCGACCCCATCGAGGTGGAACTCCGCGAGGCGCTTCTCGACGATCCGGGCCTGAGTGCGGATAAATGTCCTGGCTGCTTGAGTGTTCACTGTCATGGCCACGACGCTACGACCGGACGCGGCGGTCAGTCTTGAACAGATCGGCCACGCAGGAGCACACGCGCGGTCATGCCCGTGAGGTTCTTGATCTCCCGCGACATATGGGCCTGATCGGCGTATCCCGCGTCGAAGGCCAGCTCCGCGAGCCCCGCCTGGGGATTGTCGAGCGCGAGCTGGCGGACGCGTCGCAGCCGGACCACGCGCAGGAACACGGCGGGACCGTAGCCCACGGCGGCGGTGAACCGGCGCCGCAGCTGCCGCTCGGACAGGCTCAGCTGGTCGTGGAGGCCGGCGACTCGCGGGCGGTCCGCGGCCAGAAGGCGTACGGCACGGTCGATCTCCCGATCCGGGTCGAGCGGATCTCGGGTCAGCCGCTCCTCGACGACCTCGAGCAGTCGTCGCGGATCCTCGACGAGCCGCTCGGTCGCGCGCCGCCCGTCGGCGCCCCACAGGCTTGCGACGTCGACCCGCAGGTCACGCAGCTCGTCGGCGTGCACGCCGAGAACCCGTTGCGCGCGTCCGGCCTGGAAACGGACGCCGTGGACCACAAAGCCCTCCGGCATGTGGTTGACCGCCGCCGTCGTGTCCGGCCCGGCCACGAACACTTGGCCGTCGCCGACGATGAGATCGAGACAGCCGTCGGGCAGGATCGGCGCGGCGGCGCCGAACGACGACCACCACACGCACCGCACGTCCGCCGCGAACTCCTGCGGCGGAGCCCATTCGGCGTACGTCTGGGACCTGCTCACCTGGCGAGACTATCGCGCGGGTGCGTCACCGCCGGGGCGAAAAGCGAGTCGGCCTCTCCAACGGCTCCGAGGCGCTGCGACGCCGCGGTGAGTACGGTGTGTCTAGTGAAGAACGAGCTGATTCTGCTGTCGCGGGTGGCCTACCGCGATCAGGAAATCACCGGGCCGCGACTGCGCGGCCTGCTCGCGCTTCTCGCCGGGGACTTGCGCACCGGCTGCGGCTCGGGCCGTCTGGTGGAGGGGCTCTGGCCAGACGAACGGCCCGAAAAGCCGACCAAGGCGCTGCAGGTCCTCGTCTCTCGTGCGCGGACGCAGCTGGGGCCGGAGCTCATCGCCAGCACGCCGACCGGCTACCGCCTGACCTTGAGCGCGCACCAAGTCGACGCCGCCGCCATCCTGCTCAGCGAGTCGTCGGCCGCGCGGTCTGCCCGCGCCGGCGACCACGTGTCCGCGCTGACGCGGGCCGAGGAGGGGCTGGCGCTGTGGGAAGGAGACGCCGACGGCGACGCCCTTCCCGACGACCCGGTGTCGGCGTTGCGGGCGGAGCGACTGTCGACCCGCAGGTCCCTGTCGCGCGTGAGGGCGCTGTCGCTTGCCCGGCTGGGGCGGTGCGCCGAGGCGGTCGAGCCGCTTGCCGACCTGGCGACCGCGCTCCCGCAAGACGAAGAGGTCCTGGCGGAGCTGCTGCGATGTGAGGCGGCCACGGCCGGGCCGTCGGCGGCGCTTTCCCGGTATGACGCGTACCGGCGCCGCATGCGCGACGAACTCGGCGCCGACCCCGGCGCCGCGCTGCGGGAGACATACCAGCAGCTGCTGCGAGACGCCGCGCCCGCGGTCCGTCGCGGCATACCGCACGAACCCAACCCCCTGCTTGGCCGCGCCGAGGACGTCGCCGCCGTGACCGATCTGCTGCGCACCTCCCGCGTCACCTCGATCGTCGGCCCCGGCGGCCTCGGCAAGACCCGCCTGGCGCACGCCGTGAGCCGCCGGGCTGAGCACCGAGTGGTGCACTTCGTCCCGCTGGCCGGGGTCGCCGCCGACGGCGACGTGGCAGCCGAGGTGCTGTCGAGCCTCGGCTCCGGCGAGGCATGGTCCGGCTCCAACCCGCGCTCCAAGCCGACGGACGCGGTCGCCGGCGTCGTCCACGCCCTGGGCGCCGGCCCGGCGCTGCTGGTGCTCGACAACTGCGAGCACGTCCTGATCCCCGCCGCCGAGCTGGTGCGCGCGCTGGTGTCCATGGCGCAGCACCTCCAGGTGCTCGTCACCAGCCGCGCCCCGCTGAACCTGTCGTCGGAGACGGTGTATTCGCTGCCGGAATTGAGCCTGTCGACCACCGTCGAGCTGTTCTCGCAACGCGCGCGGGCGGTGCGTCCCGACGTCGACCTGCCCGTCGCCGAGGTGACGGAACTGTGCCGACGCCTGGACGGGCTGCCGCTGGCCGCGGAGCTGGCCGCGGCGCGCACCCGCGTCATGTCGGTCGCCGAGATCTCCCGCCGCCTGCAAGACCGATTCGCCCTGCTGCGGGGAGGCGCCCGCGACGCGCCGCGGCGGCACCACACCCTGCACGCCGTGGTCGACTGGAGCTGGAACCTCATCGAGCCGGCCGGACAGGCCGCGATGCGGGCGCTGTCGATCTTCCCCGACGGGTTCGCCGCCGAGGCCGCGCGGCATTTCCTCGGCGACGACGCCGTTCCGGTCCTGGAACTGCTGGTCGACCAGTCGCTGCTCAAGGTCGTCGACACCGAGCTGGGAACGCGGTTTCGGATGCTGGAGACCATTCGGGAGTTCAGCGCGACAAAACGGGAGGAAGCCGGCGAGACCGACAAGGCGGTCGGCGCCCTGCTGACCTGGGCGCGCGGCTTCGGCGCGGCCCGCTGCGACAAGGTGTTCGACGCCGACCCCTTCGGCGCGTTGACGCAGGTCCGGGCCGAACAGGACAACCTGCTGCTGGCCATGCGTTGCGCACTCGCCCGCGACGACGGGGCCGCCGTCGCCGCGGCCGTCGCCGCCCTCGGCGGCATGTGGTGCGTGGACGGCAATCTCGCCCGCATGCTGACCCTGGTCGAGGAGACCTCCGAGCCGCTGTCGCGGCTGCGCCCCGAGCCCGACTTCGTCGAGGTCGTCCGTGCGGCGTTGACGCTGATCACGACGATCACGACGGTCCTGCGCGGACCGGGCGCCACGCGGCCGATGGCCGCCCTGCGCCGCCTGCCGCCTGCGCTTCCGGACACGCTCATCCGCGCCGTGGCTTTCCTGATGCGCGACCCGGCGAGGTACCTGGACGACCGCGCCGCTCTGCTGCGTCTGTGTCGCGGCGGCGAACCGGCCCTGGTCGCCGTCGCCGAGTTCTTCGCCGGCTACCTGTGCGAGATGGACGACGACTACGACGGGGCCCTCGCGCACGCCGAGCGGATGCTGGAGTCGTTCGACGAACGTTCCTCGCCGTGGATACGCGTCATGGCCGACGCCCGGATCGCCGAGCTGCACCTGCTGGCCGAACGCGGAGAAGACGCCAAACGTCACCTCGAAGCCGCGCTGGCGACTATGGAACCCCTGCGAGGGTGGTCCGACGAGATGGGGTTGCGGTGGGGGCTGGTGATCGCCAACCTCCAGATCGGAGATTTGGACGAGGTCGAGCGTCACCTGGAGCGGCGCGTTCCGACTCAGCCCGACGAGGCGGTCAACACGTTCACGCCCGATCTGGCGATTCGGGCAGAGCTCCTGCTCGCGCGCGGAGACGTCGAGGCGGGCTTGAGCGTGTGGCGACACGCCGCCGGCCAACTGGCCTCCGACGGACGCGCGCCGTCCGCTTCCGACGCGTTCACAGAGCCCTGGGCGGCGGAAGCCAGAGCTGCCGCCGTGGTCGCGCACGCGCGTTGTGGTCGCCTCGATCTGGTCGCCGATCTGATCGACGACCTGGTTCCGAAGCTGTCGGAGATGCTGCCGCTGCCGGCAGCCGACATGCCGCCGTCCATGACGATCTTCCGAGTCTGCGGCTCGCTGCTGCTCGCGTTGGCCGCGGTGGATCTCGACCGCGCAGAGCGGCTCGGCGACGCGGACGCGGCGGGTTTCGGCGCCCGCATGACCGCGCTGGCCGAACGCTTCCGGTTCGCCGCGGACTTCCAGCCGACGATGTCGATCGCCCACGCCCGCGAAGCGGCCGAACGCGCCGAC
>JBOGDN010000243.1:0-4785 GCA_050742995.1 Stackebrandtia sp.
AGGGCGGACGGTACCGCGCCAGCCAACCGGCCAGCTCGCCCGCGGGCATCGGCCGGGCGTGGAACCAGCCCTGCGCCATGTCGCAGCCCAGGTTGGCCAGCTGCCGCCAGGTGCGCTCGTTCTCCACGCCCTCGGCGACGACCTGCAGACCCAGCGCCCTGCCCAGCTCGATGATGGAGCGCACGATCGCGGCGGAGTCCGCGTCGTCCCACATGCTCAGCACAAAGGACTTGTCGATCTTGACCTCCGAGACCTGAAGGCCCCGCAAGTGCTGCATGGACGAAAAACCGGTGCCGAAGTCGTCAAGGCTCAGGCCCACTCCCATGGCCTCCAGACGTTTCATGGTGGCGACCACGCGCCGCGGGTCGGCCATGAGCGCGCTTTCGGTGATCTCCAGCTGCAGCGACTGGGGCGCCACGTCGTGGCAGTTCAGCCGGTCGGTCAGGTAGTCGCAGAAGTCCGGGGCGTGGAGGTCGCGCACGCTGACGTTGACCGCCATGCGCAGCTCGATGCCGGAGCGCTGCCAGGCCGCCAGCTGGGAGACCGCCTCGTCGATGATGCGGTAGGTGAGGATGCGCATGACGGCGCTGTGCTCGGCGAGCGCGATCAGCTCGGCGGGCTTGACCGGGCCCTGGGTGGGGTGGCGGTAGCGCAGCAGCGCCTCGACGCTGACGACGTCGCCGCTGCTGAGCTCGACCTGCGGCTGGTAGTAAAGCTCGACGCCGGGAAGTTCGGGGGCTTCGAGGGCGCGGCGCAGATCTCCGAGCAGCGTCAGCCGCTGCGCGGAGTGGTGGTCGAACTCGGGGGCGTACCTGGCGATGCCGCTGCCGCGTTTCTTGGCTTCGGAGGTGGCGACGTTGGCGTGGCGGAACAGCGAGTCGAAGTCGACGCCGTGGTCGGGGTAGCAGGCCACGCCGACGGCGCCGGAGACGTCGACGCTGATCTCGTCGAGCCACACCGGCTCGCTCAGCTGCGACTGGATTCGCGACGCCTGGATGGCGGCGTCGTCCTCGCTGTCGATTTCGGGAAGCAGGAAGGCGAACTCGTCGGCGCCGATGCGGGCGCACACCGGATCGGGGCCGTTGCCGCCGCCGCAGGATTCGAAGCGCCGCGCCAGCTCGACGAGGAGCCGGTCGCCGACGTCGTGGCCAAGCGAGTTGTTCACCGCGGCGAAGCGGTCGAGGTCGCACACGGCGATGGCCAGGCGTCCGCCGGACTCGGCGCAGCGCGTCAGGTTCTCGTCGACGACCTGCTGGAAACCCTTGCGGTTGGAAAGCCCGGTCAGCGGGTCGGTCAGGGCCATGTGCTCGCGTTCGGTCGACATGCGGGCCATGCGGTAGACGGCGTAGATCGGGACGCCGGCGAGCAGCACCAGCCAGGCGCTGACGCTGGCGGCGGCCACGAGGATCGGCGCCAGGGCGAGCAGGGCGCCGTGCACGACGCCTTCGTACCCGAGGGAACGCCAGCACACGCGCCACCACGACATGTCGAAGCGCAGCGCCCACGCGGTGGCCACGAGGAGGTGGCTGACGAGGAACCAGGTCATGCCGGCGAGCAGGATGACGCCCAGGTCCTCGGCCGAGCTGATCCACGGCGCGCTGCCCATGGGGTCGAAGTTCCACAGCACCAGGTGGGCGCCGGTGAGCGCTATGGCGAACTGTGCGGCGTTGAAGGCGGTGCGCCACAGCGTGGCGCCCAGGAAGGTGAAGGTCCAGGCGGCGGCCACGGTCTGCACGATGAGCGCGGGCAGGAACCCCCAGGTGACGAGGACCGCGATGGTGAAGCTCAACGAGATCATCGCCGCCTGCGAGTAGCGCGCTCCCGGCGTCAGCACCGGACGCAGCTCTACGGCCACGGCGAGCAGAGCCATCAGCCATACGGCGACCGGAACGGCGCCGGCGTCTTGTTTCCAAGTCGCCGGCGTCAAGATCGCCGTCGCCGTCACGGCGATTACCGCCGTGCCCATTACGACAGACACGTAACTGAAGAAGCCGAGCCGCCGCTGCGGCGGCGCCGTGTTTCTCAGCGAGGTCGTCGTCATCCAAACCCTCCCGACGTCGTCGTCGGCCGCGGCCTCCGACGTCTCGGTCGGCCGCTCTCAACGAGAGTGACACAACCAGTCGTACCCTGGAACCCCCCTAAAAGGCAACGACCGTTGGTCACACGGGTAACGGGCGGTCCGGCCCTTAGGTCCTGGCCTGGCGACGGCGGGTCGGGCGTGCGACGTGGCAACCGATTGCCTACGCCCGACATCGCCCGAAATGGTGCGTTGTGTCACCGGCGCGAAGATCAGATAACGACACGACAACGAAATAGCCACGCTTCAATATAGCGATGCCAGAGTGCGGGACGCGAGTTCGGGCGCGGATTTTCTCGGTGTCTGGATGCGAAAAATGGCACATGTGCGGCGGTGAATCTTCGTATGGAGGGCCCTCGCGCCGCTATTCGGCGTCGGCTTCGTCGGCTTCCTCCGGCGGCGCGACCGCCTCCGGCCCCTCCGCGAGCAGCTTGGCGAAGCCGTCGCCGTCGAGGACCGGCACCCCGAGGGTCACGGCCTTTTCGTACTTGGAACCCGGCGAGTCGCCGGCGACCACGAACGACGTCTTCTTCGACACCGACCCGGACACCCTGCCGCCCCGAGTGCGCACCGCCTCGGCCGCGGAGTCGCGCGTCCAGCCCTCCAGCGATCCGGTAATCACCACCGTCGTGCCCGCCAGGTTTCGCTCGCCGGCCTCCTCGGACCGCTCTTCGGCGAGGCGAACTCCGGCCCGGCGCCATTTCTCGACGATTTCGGCGTGCCAGTCCTCGGCGAACCACTGCTTGACCGCGGCGGCGATCGTCGGGCCGACGCCGTCGACGGCCGCCAGCTCTTCCTCGCCGGCGTCGCGGATGCGGTCGAGGTCGCCGAACTCCACGGCGAGCGCCCGCGCGGCCACCGGCCCCACGTGCCGGATGGACAGGCCGGCGATGATGCGCCACAGCGGCCGCGTCTTCACCGCCTCCAGGTTTTCCAGCAGCTCAAGGGTGTTCTTCTTCGGCTCGCCGGCGTCGTTGGCGAAGAAGGACATCACCTTGTCCTCGCCGGTCTTGGGATCCTGCTTGGGAAGGCCGGTGTCCGGGTCGCGGACCACCACCTCGATGGGCAGCAGGTCTTCCAGCGTCAGGTCGAACAGGTCGCCCTCGTCGGTCAGCGGAGGCTTGACCGGGCGCAGCGGCTGGGTCAGCGCCGTGCACGCGACGAAGCCCATGCCGTCGATGTCAAGACACGACCGCCCCGACAGGTAGGCCAGACGCTCGCGCAGCTGTGCCGGGCAGGAGCGGGCGTTGGGGCAGCGCAGGTCGACGTCGCCTTCGGACAGGTGCCGCAGCGTGGTGCCGCACTCCGGGCACTCCTCCGGCATGACGAACTCGCGTTCGTCGCCGGTGCGGGCGGCGAGCACCGGGCCCACGATCTCCGGGATGACGTCGCCGGCCTTGCGCACGATCACCCGGTCGCCGATCTGGACGCCCTTGGCGCGCACCTGATCCGCGTTGTGCAGCGTGGCGAACTCCACCTCGGAGCCGGCGACGCGCACCGGTTCCAGCACCGCGTACGGCGTGGCCCGGCCGGTGCGGCCAACGCTGACCTTGATGTCGCGCAGCGTCGTGTTGACCTCTTCGGGCGGGAACTTATAGGCGATCGCCCAGCGCGGGGCGCGGGTGGTCGAGCCGAGGCGGTCCTGGGCGGCGAACTCGTCGATCTTGACGACCACACCGTCGATTTCGTGGATGAGGTCGTGGCGGCGCTTTTCGTAGTCGCCGATGTACTCGCGCACCTTCGCCGTGGAGTCGACGACTTTCCAGTAGCGGCTGGTGGGAAGCCCCCAGGCTTTGAGCGCCTCATAGCTGTGCGACTGGTGCGTCGGAGTGAAGCCCCGGTGCGCACCCATCCCGTACACCGTGAGGCTCAGCGGGCGGCTGGCGGTGATCCGCGGGTCCTTTTGCCGCAGCGACCCGGCGGCGGCGTTGCGGGGGTTGGCGAACATCGCCAGCGGCTTCGCCGGCCGCTTGCCTTCCTTTTCGCGCTCGGCGTTTTCGGCGGCGATGCGTTCGTTTTCGGCCATGCGCTCGGAGTTGAGCCGCTGGAAGTCCTCGAGCGTCATGTAGACCTCGCCGCGCACCTCGACGAACTGCGGAGTCGGATAGTCCGCGGAGTCGGCGAGCCGCTCCGGGACTCCGGCCACGGTGCGCACGTTGGGGGTGACGTCCTCGCCGGTGCGGCCGTCGCCGCGCGTGGCCGCGCGCGTCAGCGCGCCGTTTTCGTAGGTGAGGCTGATCGCCAGGCCGTCGATCTTCAGCTCGCACAGGTACTTCGCCTTGGGGACCTCGGCGGTGACCCGCTCCTCCCATGCCTCCAGCTCACCGTCTTCGAAGGCGTTGTCCAGGCTCAACATCGATTGAGCGTGCTGGACGGGGGTGAAATGCGTCGAGTAGTCGCCGATCTGCTGCGACGGCGAGTCGGGAGTGCGCAGCTGCGGATGGGCGTCCTCAATCGCGACCAGCTCGCGCAGCAACACGTCGAACTCGGCGTCGGAGACCGTGGGATCGTCCAGCACGTAGTAGCGGTGCCGGTGCGCGGTGATCTCCACGGCCAACGCCGCGTGGCGCTGTGCCGCTTCCTCGGCGTCGGACGGAACGTCGGCTGGCTGTGCTGCGGAAACCTTGTCGTTCACGGTGTCATTGTGGCAAAGGCCTGCGACGTCGTGATCTTGATACGCGGACATCCACGGCGGCGGATGCCGACAG
>JBOGDN010000244.1:0-4169 GCA_050742995.1 Stackebrandtia sp.
GCTCGTCGCCGACGCGCACGTCTCCTGCCAGCGGCGCCTGCAGTCCGGCCACGGTGCGCAGCAGCGTGGACTTGCCGCAGCCGTTGACGCCCACGAGCGCGGTGACCGTCCCCGGCCGCAACACGAGGTCGACGTCGGAAAGCACGGGCTCTCCCGGGCGATATCCGACGGCGAGCCCGGAGACGGTCAGCATGGTCGGGTTCTCTTTCACGCGGCGTGTCGGATCGGCCGTGCGCACGCTGACGTGGACGCGACCGAGGCGGCGGTTGCCGCAGCGTCACCCTATCTTAGGCTAGCCTTACCTAATCGGAGGAGGCCTGGTCGTCGGTCTGGATCGTCGGGCGCAGATCCTCCTCAGCCGGGGCCCACGTCGCCGGGTCGGCCGCGACCTGCACGCCGCTGCGGATGTCGCGCACCTCCGGGACGCCGGAGTCGCCGCCGGGAAACAGCACGTACGGGATGCCGCGGCGCTCGGCGAAGCGGATCTGCTTGCCGTACTTCTGCGGCGCCGGCGCCACCTCGGCGGCCACGCCGCGCGAGCGCAGCCGCCGCGCGATCGCGTCGCAGTCGCGGCGAGACTCCGCGTCGGGCAGCGCCACAAGCACGCAGGTGGGCGACGGCCGGCTCGCGGCGAGCTTGCCGTCGGCCAGCAGCGGCATCAGCATGCGCGACACGCCGATCGACAGCCCGACGCCGGGGAAACGGTTCTTGCCGTCGGAGGCCAGGTTGTCGTAGCGCCCGCCCGAGCACACCGATCCCAGCCGCTCGTATCCGGACATGAACGTCTCGTAGACGGTCCCGGTGTAGTAGTCGAGGCCGCGGGCGATGCGCATGTCGGCCACGACGAGCCCAGGGGCGTCGGCCGCGGCGGCCTCCACCACGCCCACCAGCTCTTCGAGGCCCTCGTCGAGCATCGGGTCGGACACGCCGAGGGCGCGCACCTTGTCGACGAAGGAGACGTCGGTGCTCCTGACGTCGGCGAGCCCCAGGCAGGCCTCGACCTGCTTCTCGTCCGCCCCGAGGGTCTCGGCCAGCAGTTCGCCGACGCCCCCCGGACCGATCTTGTCGATCTTGTCGACGACACGCACCGCCTCAAGCGGGTCGGAAAGGCCGAGACCGCGGAAGAAGCCCTGCGACAGCTTCCGGTTGTTGACGTGCATGCGCATCGGCGGGATCGGAAGGCTGCGCAGCGCGTCTCCGATGAGCAGCGACAGCTCGACTTCATAGTGGAGGGGCAGGCTGTCGCGATCGACGACGTCGACGTCGGCCTGCCAGAACTCCCGGTAGCGGCCCTCCTGCGGCCGCTCGCCGCGCCAGCACGGCTGGATCTGGTAGCGCCGGAACGGGAACTGCAGCTTCCCGGCGTTTTCGAGGACGTAGCGGGCGAAGGGCACCGTCAGGTCGAAGTGCAGGCCCAGCCCGGAGTCGGACGGGTCGTCGGCTTCGGCCTGCAGTCGACGCAGCACGTACACCTCCTTGGAGGTCTCGCCTTTGCGCAGCAGCTGGTCCAGCGGCTCGACCGAACGGGTCTGCACCGAGGCGAAGCCGTACAGCTCGAAGGTGCGGGTCAGCAGTTCTATGACTCGCTGCTCGACGATTCGCTGGGCGGGGTTGAGCTCGGGAAATCCGGAAAGGGACGCGAGACGGCTCATGGAAGTCTCCTTTAGACGATTCGGGCGACGGGCGCGCGGCGCCGACGACGCGTGCGGCTACATGCCGCGCGTCGGCGCCTCGATATGGCCGTCGTCGCCGACCTGCCGCAAGAACGGGTTGGCGCGTCGCTCCGCGGCGATCGTGGTGCGCGGGCCGTGCCCGGGAAGCACCGCGGTGTCGTCGTCCAGGGGCAGAATCTTGTCGCGCAGAGACCGGGCCATCTGCATGGCGCTGCCGCCGGGGAAGTCGGTGCGTCCGATCGATCCGGCGAACAGCACGTCGCCCGACAGGCAATACGCCTCGGCGGCGTCGTCGCCGGGAAGCCGAAACAGCACCGAGCCGGGCGTGTGGCCCGGGGCGTGGTCGACGGCGATTTCAAGGCCCGCCAGCCGCAACACGTCCCCGTCGCGCAGCTCGGCGACGTCGTCGGGCTCGGTCCACGACAGGTTCCCGGCGAACATCGCCTGAATGTCGCGCGAAAGGCCCTTCAACGGGTCGGCAAGCAGCTCGGCGTCGTCGGAATGGATGTAGGCGGGGATGTCGCGCGCGCCGCACACCGGCGTGATCGAGAAGGTGTGGTCGAGGTGGCCGTGCGTCGCCAGCACCGCGACCGGACGCAGCCGTCGACGCTCGAGAACCTCGTCGAGTCGCTTCTCGATTCCGATGCCGGGATCGACGACGACGCACTCGGAGCCCGCTTCGGACGCAACCACATAACAATTTGTGGCAAACGCCTCGGCCGCCAGGCCCTCGATCAACACGTTTCGTCCCTTTTCGCACGGTTTGTGGGGCCTTTTCGGCCTTGCGCAGCTCAGCGTACCGACCGGATCGACTTGGGCGCACCTGGGTTTGGCGTTATAGACTGCGCGACCAGAACGGCCGGGATCGCCGTGTCGTCGCATCACCGTGTCTTCAACCGACGAAGAGGTAGCGCGCAGTGTCCTCAAGCAAGGGCAGGGGCCGCCAGCGCCAGCTGGCCAAGGCCAAGTACGAGCGACAGCTCGCCCGCCGGGCCAAATCCGCTCGCCGCCGCCGGCAGCTTCAGGCCGCCTTCGGCGTGCTTGCCGTCGTCGCCGCGGGGTTCCTGGCCGCCTGGTTTTTCGGAGCGTTCGACTCTGACGAGGCGAAAGAACCCGACCCGGAGCCGTCGTCGTCGGACGTGCCGAGCGACGCGCCCTCCGAAAGCCAACCCGTCGAAGAAGAGGACCCGGAAGGCGGCGGCGCCGAAGAGGGCTCCTAGCCGCTTCCTCAAGGTCGACAACCACTTACCGCACAACCAGATCGGAGCAACCGGTGCCAACAGGGCGACAGCAGCGCGACAGCGCAAGGGCAAAGCTAGAGGCGCGCATGGCCGAAAAGGCCGTCGCCGCTCGCCGCAAACGCCTCTTTCGGAACACCGTCGCGTCTGTGGCGGCTGTCGCGGTCTTGGCCGGGCTCGGCTATTTCTTCTTCACCGTCATCGAGAACAACTCCGGAGGCGAGGACGAAACCGCCGAGGAGCCGGCCCCGGAGCGCACGGACGCCGCCGACGGCAACCCCAAGGAGAAGGTGACCATCGAGTCCCTGGCGGTCACCGAGCCGGCCTCGGTCGACGACGGCGCCGCCAAGTGCGAGTTCACGCCGCTGCCCGAGGAACAGCTGGCGGCCAACCCCGGCGCGGTCGACGTCGGCACCCCCGGCGACGGCGAAAAGCCGGCCACCGGGACGCAGGAGATGGTCATCGAGACCGACCACGGAACCATCTCAGTCGAACTCGACACCGAAAAGGCGCCGTGCGCGGCGGCCAACTTCACCTACCTGGGCGGCGAGGCCTTCTACGACGACTCCATCTGCCACCGCTTGACGACCGAGAACATCTTCGTCCTGCAGTGCGGCAACCCCGCGGCCACCGGCGAGGACCCGCAGGCCGACGGCGCGGGCGGCCCCACCTACAGCTTCAAGAACGAAAACGAGCCCCGCGACACCATGAAGGACCTCTCCGAGGAAGAGCAGGCGGAGATGCAGTCCAACCCCGAGGCCGAAGGCCCCGAGCCCAACTACCCCGCCGGGACCCTCGCCTTGGCCAACTCCGGGCCCGACACCAACGGCAGCCAGTTCTTCCTGGTCTACGAGGACACCTACCTGCCGCCGGACTACTCCATCGTCGGCAAGATCGACGAGAAGGGACTGGAGGTCATCCGGGAGATCGCCGCCGCCGGCGCCGACGCGCCCGTCACCGAGGAACAGCAGCAGCCGATGCCTATGGGGTGACACCCGTGCGTCACGGCCACGCAGTCGCCGTTAGCGCCTCCGCCGCATTACGATGGGCATTCGACAATCGGCAGGTGGCGAACAGGAGCCTGAGCGTGACAGAGGCCACGGTCTCCCCGGGAGACAAACACGGCACGGCCCCGGACGCCGACAACGGTCCGGAGCCCCGTGGCGACGCCGCACGCGCCGAAGGCGACGACGAGGCCGCTCGCGGGTCTGCCGCGCCCGCGGCGACAACGCGCCGGCCTCCTCCCGCACGCGCCGAG
>JBOGDN010000245.1:0-8277 GCA_050742995.1 Stackebrandtia sp.
GTACACGACGACGCCGACGCGCAGCGCCGCCCCGGCGGTGTCGGCAAGCGTCATGCGAGACGCCGTCTCCGTGGCGGCGAGTCCGACGCCGACGCCGACGGGGGCGCCGATCAACAGCAGCGCGGTCACGCCGCCCAGGCCGAAGCCGGCCAGAGCGGCGGCGCGGTGGCCGCGCAGCTTCGCCACGGCCAGCTCGGGGCCGCGCTCCTCGGTGAGGCGGGACACCGCCAGATAAAGGACGAACCAGCACAGCAGCACCAGCGGCACCGACACCAGGGGAACGGTCGCGGCGACGGCGTCCTGCTCCTGCGCGACGCCCTTCAGCAGACCCGGGACGGCGCTTTTGACCTCCACCGGAAGATGCTCGCCGGATTCGCTGTGGCCGGGCAGCTTGTCGTGTTCGTCGAGATCGGCGATTGCGGCGTCCAAGGCGCCCACATCAGACTGACGCAGCCGGTCGACGTCGAGGCGATAGTCCACTCCGGCCAGCGCCCTGGCGCCGACGGGTTCGACGGACTCCGGAGCGGTCGTCAGCAGCGCGTCGAGGTGCTCGCCTCCTTCGGCGTCCCTACCGTGGTCGGCCGGCGAGTCGGGTCCCCAGTAGACGGCGTCGGGGTCGGGCAGCGTGTAGATCCCGGCGACGACGTATTCGGAGGAGTAGTCGAGGTCCCAGTCGGACGTCAGCCGCACCGTGTCGCCGACTTCGACGCCTTCTTCTCGCGCCGAGCGCTCCGACATGAGCACTTCGGACCTGCCGGTGTCGCAGCTGCCGGCGACGACGTCGACGTGATCGCACACCGCGGAGCGGTAGAGAACGCTGGACTGGGCGGAGTAACGGGCGTCCGTGAGCGTCGCCGAGGTCGAGACGAACTCCACCGGGTGCGTCAACAGCGACAGCCGGTCGTCGGCGGCCACGTGCTCGCTGAGAAGGGCCGGCCGTTCGGCGTAGTCCACGGTTCCCGGAATTTCCCGGCCGTCGACTGTCTGGCTCTCCTGGCCGAGCAGCTCCATCTCGGAGGTCAGCTGGACGCCGACGTGCTGCGGCGGGTGGGACCGCAGCATGTCGGTGAGCAGGGACTGCTGTGCGGCCTGGGTGTAAGCCGGGGTCAGCACCGCCGCGGCGATCGCCAGGGCCGCCAGCAACAGGACCACCGCCGACTGCCCGGGTCGATGACGGATCCCGCGGGTGATCACCCTGAACAACTACGTGCCCCTTACTCGACTTGTCGCAAGTCTTCCCAGCATCCACGGCCGAAGCCGCGGCGGCATCGGCCGTTTCGGCTGCTTCGGTTGGACCGTTGAGACCAGGTGAGCCCGTGTTTGATGCGCACGGATTGTCTCACATAGGCGACTTGTCTGTCCACAGACGTCGGTACTCGGCGCCGAGCGGCGGACGCGGGTCGAGATCGCCCTGATCGGGCCACAGTGACATCGCCCGCTCCGCTTGGGCGGCAATGGTAAGCGAGGGGTTGACGCCGAGATTGGCGGAGATGCTCGATCCGTCCACGATATGGAGTCCAGGATGGCCGAACACTCGATGATACGGGTCGACGACTCCTTCGTCCGGGGTCGCGCCGATGACGCAGCCGCCGATGAAGTGCGCGGTCGTGGGGATGTTGACCAGGTCGAGCCAGGTGCCGCCAGCCATGCCTCCGGTTTCCGCGGCAAGCCGCCGCGCCACTTCGTGGCCGATCGGCAGCCAGGTCGGGTTGGGCTCTCCGTGACCGACTGACGCCCGCAGCCTGCCGCGTCGCATGCCGACGGTGACGGAATTGTCGCGGTGCTGCATGACGAGGGCGATGATCGCGCGGCGCGACCAGTTCCGGATCTTGAGGATGCGCGCCAGCTGCCAGGGGCGCAGCGCGATCCAGCCCAGCAGTTTCAGCCACCTCGGCGTTCCCCGCGATCCCTCGGCGGGACCGTCCACAAGCAGCGTCCGCAGCAGGGCCATGGAGTTGGACCCGGGTCCGTACCGCACCGGCTCGACGTGGGTCTGCGCGTCGGGGTGGAACGACGAGGTGATGGCGAGGCCCTTGCTGTGGTCGTCGCCGGCGGTGCGGAAGCGCTCGACGCCAAGCAGCGCCTCGGAATTGGTGCGCGTCAGCTTCCCCAGCCGCGTCGACAGCCGGGGCAGGTCGCCCTCGGCGAGCATCCGGTGCAGCAGGCTCTGCGTGCCGTAGGCGCCGGCGGCCAGGACGACCTGGTCGGCGGTGAACACGTGCCGCCCGCGTCGCAGCCCTCCGGTGCGGCGCGTCTCGACGCGGTAGCCGCCGCCGTCGAGCGGCGACAGCCGGGTCACGGTGGTGCGCGGGTGTATCGTCGCGCCGGCGCGCTCGGCCAGGTAGAGGTAGTTCTCGGTGAGCATGTTCTTGGCGCCCTGCCGGCATCCGGTCATGCAGGAGCCGCAGAGCACGCAGGCGCGGCGCTTCGGCCCGGCGCCGCCGAAGTACGGATCGTCGACGGTCTCGCCTTCGGCGCCGAAGAACACCCCGACCGGAGTGAGCCGGAAGGTTTTCTCCACGCCCAGCTGTTCGGCGACGCGGCGCACCGCCGCGTCGGCCGGCGTCGCCGCCGGGTTGTCGACGACGCCGAGCATCTGTTCCGCGCGGTCGTAGAAGGGCGCGAGCTCCGACTCCCAGTCGGTGATGTCGCGCCACTGCGGGTCGTCGAAGAAGGGCCGCGGCGGCCGGTACAGCGTGTTGGCGTACACAAGCGACCCGCCGCCCACACCCGCGCCGGCCAGCACGAGCACCCGGCTTCCCGGCTTTCCCCGCAGCAGGTGGATACGCTGGATCCCCAGCATGCCCAGGCGGGGCGCCCACAGGTAGCGGCGCATCCGCCAAGAGGTCTTCGGCAGCTGGGCGTGGCGCTTGCGCGGGTCGGGCTCGGAAGGGTCGTCGAAGCGGCGGCCGGCTTCCAGGACGCCGACCTTGTATCCCTTTTCGGTCAGCCGCAGGGCCGCGACGCTGCCGCCGAAGCCCGAGCCGATCACCGCCACGTCGTAATGCGTGGTGTTACCGACCGGTAGCGACGACATGAAGAAATGTTGCCAGTGCGCGGCGGGAAAATCAACCGCGCGGCCGACGGCAATTCGGGTGCGAGAACCGTCCGGCTCTGGAATGGTCTGCGCATGAACGCTTCGCCGCGCTGCGAGTTCGAAACCGACGTCGCCGCGTTCGCGGCCGCCACGCGCGCGTGGCGCGACGCCGATCCCGTCGCCAACAACGTCGTGTCCACAATCGTGGAGTCGCGGGCGAACGCCGTCGCGGCGACCGAGCCCGACGCCCTGTGGGTCAAGATCCTCCGCGGCGACGAGGTCGTCGGCCTCGCCGTCCAGACGCCGCCGCGCGGACTGCTGCTGCCGCGGCTGTCGGAGGAGGCGGTCGACGCGCTGAGCCTCGCGCTGCTGGAGGCGCGCGGGAACCTCGTCGGCGTCAACGGCCCCAAGGAGACCGCCGACCGGTTCGTTTCGCTGTGGTCGATACGCGCCGGCTGCCGAGCCGACGTGGACATGGAGTCCCGGATGCATCGGCTCGACGGCGACCCCGCGCACCCCTCCGGCGTGCCGGGACGTGCGCGCCGCGCCGACGTGGACGACCTCGAGGTGATTTCGACATGGGCGACGAAGTTCATGGACGAGACGCTGCCCAACGAACGCGCCGACATCGCCGACCAGATCGCCGTCGTGCGCAAGCGAATCGCGCGGTCCCAGTACTGGATGTGGGAGGTCGACGGGCGGCCGACGTCGATGCTGGCGGAGTCGGCGCCGTCAGCCGGCGTCGTGCGCATCCAGCTCGTGTACACCCCCGTGGAGCTGCGCGGCCACGGCTACGCCAGCGCCTGTGTGGCTCACGCCAGCCAGGACATCGCCTCCAGACCGGAGACCAAGGCGGTCGTGCTCTACACCGACCTGGCCAACCCGACCAGCAACAAGATCTATCGACGCATCGGATACCGCAAGCTGCTCGACGCGGTCAACTACCGCTTCACATACCCCAACTGACCCGGGAGGTCTGGCGAGATGCGCACGATTTCCGCCGCCCAAGCATCGCGTGAATTCCACTCTTTGCTGGATAGAGTCGCGAGCGGGGAGACCATTGTCATCACGCGCGACGGCCGCCCGGTCGCGTGCATGACGCCGGAACGAGCGGCTTCGGGCGCCGAGCTTCTAGCACTGTTCGCAAAACGGCCTTCGGATCCCGACTTCGCCGACGACTTGGAAGCTGTCCACGCGTATCGAACGTCCCTGCCTGACCGAGCGGAAGGTCTGGAGTGGTGAGGCGCCGTCCGAGGCGACGCTGACCTTCGTCGTCCTCGTCTCACGCTGGGGCGGCGAGCGCGGCGGCGACCGTTCTCGCACATTCGGCTGTGTCCGCGTGCGTGGTGTCCACGGTGAGGTCGTATGACACTCCCAGATGGGCTCGGCGAGCCGACCATCGCGCACTCGACTCTTACCGTCAGCGGCAGGACTCGCGTCTTGTCCACGTGAACGCCGGCGGCGAGTCAGGCGGATTTTTTGCGGCGCAGGGAGCGGGTGGGGCGGTTTTGGCCGGTGCGCGGGACCAGGGTGGGGTTGACGTTTTTGCGGACCACGTCGCCGGTGATGACGACGCGGGCGACCTGGTCGGCGTGGCTGGGAATCTCGTACATGACCGGTTCCAGCACCTCCTCCATGATCGCGCGCAGGCCGCGGGCGCCGGTGCCGCGCAGCAGCGCCAGGTCCGCGATCGGCTCGATGGCGTCGTCTTCGAAGACCAAGTCGACGCCGTCGAGTTCGAGCAGTCGCTGGTACTGCTTGATGAGGGCGTTGCGCGGCTCGGTGAGGATCTTGATCAGGGCCTCGCGGTCGAGGTGGCTCACGGTCGTCAGCACCGGCACCCGCCCGATCAGCTCGGGGATGAGCCCGAACTGCAGCAGGTCTTCGGGCATCACCTCGGCGAGCAGGTCGTCGGCGGTGCGGTCGGCGCGGCTCTTCATCGGCGCGGTGAAGCCGAAGCCGCGCTTGCCGAGGCGTTGTTCGATGATGGATTCCAGGCCGGAGAACGACCCGCCGCAGATGAACAGGATGTTGGTGGTGTCTATCTGGAGGAAGTCCTGGTGCGGGTGTTTGCGTCCGCCCTGCGGCGGCACCGAGGCGACCGTTCCCTCCAGGATCTTCAGCAGCGCCTGCTGCACGCCTTCGCCTGAGACGTCCCGTGTGATCGAAGGGCTTTCGGACTTGCGGCCGGCCTTGTCGACCTCGTCGATGTAGATGATGCCGGTCTCGGCGCGCTTGATGTCGTAGTCGGCGGCGACGATCAGCTTCAAAAGGATGTTCTCGACGTCTTCGCCGACGTAGCCGGCTTCGGTGAGCGCGGTGGCGTCGGCGATCGCGAAGGGGACGTTGAGCATCCGCGCCAGGGTCTGCGCCAGATGGGTCTTGCCGCTGCCGGTGGGGCCGACCATGAGGATGTTCGACTTGGACAGCTCCACCGCGTCGGCCGACGATCGGCTCTGCCCCTCGGCGGTCTCGACCTGGACCCGCTTGTAGTGGTTGTAGACGGCCACGGCCAGCGAACGCTTGGCGTCTTTCTGGCCCACCACGTACTCGTCGAGGAACTCGCAGATCTCCTTGGGCTTGGGCAGCTCACGCCAGGCTTCGGCGGCGGCCTCGGCCAGCTCTTCCTCGATGATCTCGTTGCACAGGTCCACGCACTCGTCACAGATGTATACGCCGTGACCGGCGATGAGTTTCTTGACCTGACGCTGCGATTTGCCGCAGAAGGAACACGTCAACATCGCGCCGTCGCCCAGTCGTGGTGCCACGCCTGACCACTCCCTGCAGTCTGCGTCCCGGAGCCTTCTCCGGGCCGGTGTATGTCCCCCGCAACTATTCGGTCGATGCTGTGAAGCCTTGGCGCCGAACCAGAAGGATCGCGCCTTTCGCGCACGACGGTGAAAACCCGCCGTTGTCGACCGTACCCGCCCCGGGGCCGAGACGCCACGCGGTTTTGCGAAGACGTCGGCCCCGGGGACGCGGTCACGACGACGCCGGCGTCGCCACCGCCACGTTCTTCTTGCGCGACGCAAGCACGCTGTCGACGAGACCGTACTCCTTGGCCTCCTCGGCGGTGAAGATCTTGTCGCGCTCGATGTCCTTGCGGACCTTGTCCACGGAGTTGCCGGTGTGCCGGGCGAGGATCTCCTCCATCTGCGCACGCATCCGCAGGATCTCCCTGGCCTGGATCTCCATGTCGGAGGCCTGGCCGTAGGTTCCCTCGGTGGCAGGCTGGTGAATGATGATCCGCGAGTTCGGCAGCGCCACCCGCTTGCCCGGGGTGCCCGCGGCGAGCAGGATCGCCGCCGCGCTGGCCGCCTGACCCATGCACACGGTGCGGATGTCGGGCCGCACGAACTGCATGGTGTCGTAAATGGCCATCAGGGCCGTCAGCGAGCCGCCCGGCGAGTTGATGTACATCTCGATGTCGCGGTCGGGATCGCCGGCCTCGAGCACGATCAACTGCGACATGATGTCGTTGGCCGAGGTGTCGTCCACCGGAGAGCCCAAGAAGATGATGCGGTCTTCGAACATCTTGTTGTACGGGTTCATCTCCTTGACCCCGTACGTGGTCTTCTCGACGAACGAGGGGATGATGTACCGCGCGTTGAACTCAGGTTTCATGGTTAGTCCCTTGTCTCACAGGCTCTAGTTGCGGGTGCCGGCGCCCTGCGGCACCTCGGCGGCGCCCTGGACGACATGGTCGATGAAGCCGTAGTCCAACGCCTCCTGCGCGGTGAACCAACGGTCGCGGTCGGAGTCGGCCTCGATCTCCTCCATGGAACGTCCGGTGTGGGCCGAAACGCGTTCCTGGAACATCTTCTTGGTGTACAACATCTGCTCGGCGAGAATCGCCACGTCCGAGGCGGTGCCGCCGATTCCGCCGGAAGGCTGGTGCATCATGATCCGCGCGTGCGGCAACGCGTAACGCTTGCCCTCCGTGCCGGCGCACAGCAGCAGCTGACCCATGGAGGCGGCCATGCCCATGGCGATGGTCGCCACATCATTATGGATGAACTGCATGGTGTCGTAGATCGCCATGCCGTCGTACACCGACCCGCCCGGCGAGTTGATGTAGAGGTTGATGTCCCGCTCCGGATCGTCGGCGGCCAACAGCAACAGCTGAGCGCAGATCCGGTTGGCGACCTGGCTGTTGACGTCGGTGCCCAGGAAGATGATGCGGTCCTTCAGCAGCCGGTTGTAGACGATGTCGTCGAAACCGTTGTTCGCGTTCTCGTCGCCGCCGCGCGCGGCGGGTGCGAACGTGGTGATCGGGTGTCTCATCGCAACCTCTCGTCAATGGGTCCGTATTAGTCGGCTTCTGCGACATTAACCCCAGAAGCCGACGATTCGCGGCTCGAAACGGCGTTGTTCGCTGGCAGCGCAAGCCCGCGTCTGGCGAAACGCACACGCCGTCCGGCGCCGCGCGAATGCGCGGGGCCCGCCGCGCCGGTGCGCAGCGGGCCCCGAAACGTCTGGAAGCTAGTCGGCCTTCTCGGCGTCGCCGGAGGCGGCCTCGGGGAACAGCACGTCGTTGCCGAGCTCCTTGCCGTCGCCGTCGACGATCGCGGCGGCGCGCACCACCTCGTCGAGGGCAAGCGCCCTGCGGATCTCGCCGGCAAGCGCGGGAAGGCGGCCCTGCTGCTGCAGCTGCACCGCGTATTCCTGCGGTTCGGCGCCCTGCTGGGCGGCACGAAGCCGGACCTCTTCGGTGAGCTGCTCGGTGGTGACCTCGATCTCGCGGTCCTCGGCGACCTTCTCCAGGACCAGCTGACGACGCAGACCCGTTTCCGCGGTCTCCTTTTGGTCGGCTTCGAACTCTTCGAGCTCCTGACCCTGAGCGGCCAGGTAGGTCCGCAGGTCGAGGCCCATGTTCGACAGCTGCTGCTTCAAAAGCTCGAGGCGCTGCTTGACCTCTTCGACGACGAAGCCCTCCGGCACCGGGATGTCGACGGCCTGTACCAAAGCGTCCAGCGAGTTCTCCTTGACCTGCTGGGCCTGGGTGGCCTCGGCCTGGGTCTGCAGCTGCTCGCGCGTGGCGTCGCGCAGCTCGGCGAGCGTGTCGTGCTCGGAGGCCAGCTGCGCGAAGTCGTCGTCCAGATCGGGCAGCTCGCGCTCCTTGACGACGTTGACCTTCACCTCGACCTCGGCGTCCTCGCCGGCGTGCTCGCCGCCGGCGAGCTGGGTGGTGAAGGTCTTGGTCTCCTCGGCGCACATGCCCGTCAACGCCTCGTCGATGC
>JBOGDN010000246.1:0-3731 GCA_050742995.1 Stackebrandtia sp.
GGGCGCCGAGGCGGGGCAGACGCCGCACCGCAGCGTGGCGACCCTGGCGGTGCTGACAAGCGCGGTCGCCGTCGCCGCCGTGGCGTGGTCGGTCGACCTGGAGGAATTGATGCGGGCGACGTCGGCGTGCCTGGCCGCGGTGACCGTGGCGGGCGTGGCCGCGGGGGTGCGGCTGCTTCCCGGAAGGGCGGCCCGACTCGGCGCGCTGGCCGCGACCGGGTTCACGGGCGTGGTGCTGGCGTCGCTGGGCTGGCGTCTGCTGATACCGGCGGCGATCGCCGCCGCCGCATTGGGATTCGTCGCGCTCAAGCGGCTGAGGTCTTGGTCACCGAGACTGGCGAAGAGTGAAACAAATCTGTAGCATTTGAGACATCGATGTCTCAAACGCTGCGGAAAGGTCTTGAGTCATGGGCCGTCAGGAGATCGCGCACGCCGCGCTTCGCCTCCTCAACGCCAAGCCGACCGCGTCCATGGCCGAGATCGCCGCCGCCGGCGGCGTCAGCCGTGCGACACTGCATCGCCACTTCGCCGGCCGCGAAGACCTCGTCATTCACCTGGGCTGGATGAGCATCGACTCCTGGCGACAAGCCCTCGACGAATCCGGCATCGACGAGGCGACCGCCTCCGGCGACCCCGAACAGATCCGCGTCTCCGCGAGCGCACTGTGCAGCACGCTCGTGCGCGACGCCGAAGAGTTCGGCTTCACGCTGACCGAACCGTCCCTCGACGATCACGCCGAAATCATCGCGGCCGCCGAAACGGAGCGCGAACGCGAGTTCCGCTTCATCGCCGCCGCCCAGAAGGCCGGCGTGCTGCGCGCCGACATGCCCGTCGCCTGGATCGACAACGCCCTCTTCGGACTCCTCGTGGGACTGCGCGAATCCATGCGACACGGCGAGATCGCCGTGAGCGACGCCGAGCGGCTGCTGCGCGAATCGCTGCTGCACGGCGTCGCCGCGCCTTCCTGAACCCCCGTCTCGACGCACAGAGGATCGCCATGAGCACGCAGATCGATCACACGCCGCCGCCCGCGACGCATGCCGACCCGCGCCGCTGGATCGGCCTGGCCGTGCTGTGCGCCAGCCTGCTCATCGTGGTCATGGACCTGACCATCCTCAACGTCGCCCTGCCGTCCATCTCCTCCGACCTGCGTCCATCCTCGGTAGAGCTGCTGTGGATGGTCGACGTCTACGCCCTGGCCGTCGGCGGATTCATCGTTGTGGCCAGCGGCCTTGCCGACCGATTCGGACGGCGCAGGATGCTGCTGATCGGATACGTCGTCTTCGGCGCCGTGCCGCTGCTCGTGCTCGTCGTCGACTCCCCGGCCTGGCTGATCGCGCTGCGCGCCCTGCTCGGCCTGGGCGGCGCGCTCATCATGCCGTCCACAATGTCGATGATCCGCAACCTCTTCGACGACGCCAGGGAACGCGCCGTGGCGCTCGGCCTGTGGGCGACCATGGCCGCCGTCGGCGCCGGCCTGGGCCCGATCATCGGCGGGGCGCTGTTGCAGCACTTCACCTGGCACGCCGCCTTCCTGTTCAACACGCCGGTCATGGTCGCGGCGATCGTCGCGGCGACGCTGCTGCTGCCCGAGAACTTCGGCGCGAAGGTCCGCTGGGACTCCCCGGGCGTGGTCGCGTCGGTCGTCGGCATGACGGCGACGATCTACGCGATCAAGAGCTTCGGCAAGGACGGCTTCGACGCCGCCGGCGCCTGGGCGGCCGTCGTCGTGGCCGCGATCGCCCTGACCTGGTTCGCCCGCCGCTGCCTGAACAGCGAACAGCCGCTGCTCGACGTGAGGCTGCTGCGCCGCCCCGCGCTGACCGCCGGCCTGGTCGCCGCGCTGATGTCCAGCGTCGCCTTTGCGGCGCTCATGCTGCTGCTCACCCAGTGGATGCAGCTGGTGGAGGACTACTCGCCGCTGCGCACCGGCGTGTACCTGCTGCCCTTCGCCGTGGCCGCGGGCGTGTTGTCCCCGTTCGCGCCGCGCGTCGCCGACTGGATCGGCGCCCGGACCGTCATGGTCGGCGGGCTCGCCCTCTCCGGCGCCGGGTTCTTCGTCCTTTACCTCGGCGGGCCGACGCTGACCTACCCGACGGCGGCCCTGTGCCTGACCCTCACCGGCGCGGGCACCGCGTCGCTTGCCATCGGCTCGGCGGTCATCATGTCCACGGCGCCGGCCGAGCGCTCCGGGAACGCCGCGGTCATGGAGGAGACGAGCTTCGAGTTCGGCAGCGCGCTCGGCGTGGCCGTCCTCGGCAGCCTCGCCGCGGCCGTGTACCGCAACCTGCTGCCGCACTCGACCCTGTCCGCACTGGGAATCACCGGACCCGCCGCCGAGACCTCCCGCGAGTCGATCGGCGGCGCCGTGGCCGTGGCCGAGGGCCTCGGAGACGGCGGCGGCGCGCTGGCGCAACGGGCGCAGGAGGCGTTTACCGACGCGCTCGTCGTCTCCGGGCTGGCCGGCGGGGCGGTCATGATCGCCGCGGCGGCGCTGGTGTGGTTTATGACGCCGCGCGATCTGAGCGTCGAAGGCGGCGGTCACTGACCCGGCGCCGCCGTTGTGCCCTACGTTTGGGTGGTATTCTGGCGTCATGGTCAAGACGACGGTCTATCTGCCCGAAGAGATGAAACAGCGGCTGCGCGTGGCCGCGGGGCTCGAAGGCGTCTCCGAGGCTGAGCTGATTCGCCAAGCCGTGGAAGCAAGGGTCGCCAAAGTCGGTCGCGGCTTCAAGCTGCGTCGCGCCCCCCTGGCGTCGACCGCGCTCAGCTCGGAGAACGTCGACGAGATCTTGGCCGAAGGGTTCGGCGAGTGATCCTCGTCGACACCAACGTGCTGGTCGCGTATGTGAACTCCCTGGACCCCAACTATGCCGCCGCATGCAGAGTCTTCGACAACGCCCCAGAAGCGGCGACAAGCCCGCTGGTCATAGCCGAGTTCGACTATCTTATTCGGACTCGATTCGACGGCCATTCCGCTAGGCAAGCTATACGCGCGGTGCTGGGCGACGGCCTGCAGATCGCCGAGATCGGAGACCAGGACGTGCTGCAGGCTGCCGATTTCGACGAGCAGTTTCGCGACTTGAACATCGGCATCACGGATGCCACGTTGGCGCTGTTGGCCGCCCGGTTGGACACCCGCGACATTGCGACTTTCGACCACCGCCACTTTCGCGCAGTGAAACCGTTGCAAGGCGGCGAGTTTCGGCTGCTGCCCGCCGACCTGGATTGACGCCGCGGGGACTGAGCGTCGAAGGCGGCGGTCACTGAGCGCGCGCACCGTGCGTCGCGATCGGGTTCGTCTCGGTCACGGCATGTAGGACCTTGATCACGCCCGGGAAACCCCGGCGCCGTCGCGACGCCGCCGCGGCCTACGATTGCCGCGTTGGCGCCGAATCGCGCATGGTTCGCTTCGGCGACTGTCGACGACGGCAACGAGGCCGTCGCCCGCCGCGTCTCTTTCGTCTCTTCCCGCCAGGAGCGCCTCCTTCATGACCTCGTCTGACCGTCCCGTGATCGTCATCGCCGACAAGCTCGCCGCATCCGCCGTGGACGTGCTGTCCCAGGAGTTCGACGTGCGCTGCGTCGACGGGACCGACATACCCACGCTGCACTCGGCGCTGGCCGACGCCGACGCCGTGATCGTGCGCAGCGCCACCCGTATCGACGCCGCCGCGCTTGCCGCCGCGCCGAAGCTCGCCGTCGTCGCCCGCGCCGGCGTCGGCCTTGAC
>JBOGDN010000247.1:0-1959 GCA_050742995.1 Stackebrandtia sp.
GCACCGTGCCCTCGCCGGGCGCGCCTTCGACGGCCAGCTCGTCGCCGAACACCAGCACCGCCACGCGCGGCTTGGGACGGACTTCGAGGAAGTCATAGCCGCACGACGCCGCCAGGCCGATGACGCCGGGCGTCACCGCCGTGCCGACGGGCAGCAGCTCGGCGCCGTCGGGGGCCTCCTCGCCGACGTCGCGCCACTCCGGGACCTTGCGGGCCTGTCCGGAAACCTCGCCGTCGACGACCGTCGCGTCCTCAAGGCGGATGATCGCCTCGGTTCCGTCGGGGACCATCGCTCCGGTGGCGACCTCGATCGCCTCGCCGACGCGGATCTTGTCGGCGCGCTGGCCGGCGAGCACTCGGCCTGCCAGCCGCCAGGGGGCTTCGCCGCGCACCGCGTAGCCGTCGACGCTTGACGTGGTGAAGGCGGGGAGGGGAGTCAGCGAGGTCAGCGGCGCGGCCAACGTCATCCCGTCGGCGTTGCCGGGCTTGTGCTGCCACGCCGGCAGCATCTCCTCGGCGGCGGCACGGTACACCGTCTCCCGCGCTTCGTCCCAGGCGATGGCTGTCATGTCGATTCCTCTCGAGCGTGGTCTGAGTCGGACAGCTGCGCGACGGCGTGGCGCAGGATCGGCCCCAGCACCGCCAGTCCGTCGCGGGCCGCGCCCGACGAGCCCGCCAGGTTGACGATCAACGTGCGTCCGGCGACCCCGACGAGGCCGCGCGACAGGGCGGCCATGGGGGTCTGCCGGGCGCCGTAGGCGCGGACGGCTTCCGCCAGGCCGGGAACCTCGCGGTCGAGGATCGCGGCCGTGGCCTCCGGGGTGCGGTCGGTGCTGGTCAGACCGGTGCCGCCGGAGGTGATCACGACGTCGGCCTCGGCGGCGACGGCTTCGCGCAGCGCCGCGGCGACCGGATCCCCGTCGGGAACGACCGTCGGGTCGTCCACGTCGAAGCCGAGTTCGCGCAGGCCCTCGGCAAGCAGCGGCCCCGACGTGTCCGCGTATACGCCCGCGGAGGCACGGTTGGACGCGACGATCACTCGGGCTTTCATCAACGCCGCCAGGAGCCGGTCTTGCCGCCGGTTTTGGAAAGCACTCGCACGTCCGTCAGCACCGCCGCCGGGTCGACGGCCTTGACCATGTCGAACAGCGTGAGGCCGGCGACGGAGACGGCGGTCAGCGCCTCCATCTCCACGCCCGTGCGGTCCGCGGTCTTGACGACGGCGGTGATGTCGACGTAGGTCTCGCCGAGCGAGAGTTCGACGGCGACGCCGTGCACGCCGATCGGGTGGCACAGCGGGACGAGATCCGGGGTGCGTTTGGCCCCCATGACGCCCGCGATGCGCGCCGCGGCGAGTGCGTCGCCCTTGGGAAGGTCGTCGCCGCGAAGCGCCGCCACGACTTCGGCCGTGGTGCACAGTCGTCCCGCCGCCGTCGCGGTTCGCGCGGTGACGTCCTTGGCGGTCACGTCCACCATGCGCGCCGCGCCGGTGTCGTCGACGTGCGTCAGCCGGGGCGTATTGCTCACCAATGCAGTTTAGAGGTCAGTTGAGATACACGTTGCCCAGCCAGCAAGACACCAGCCAGGTGCTCAGACAGATGACGATTCCCAAACGGGGATTGCGCACCAGCTTGCCGTCTGGTCCGTTCCCACCCTCGCCGAGCGTGGGCCGGGTGACGACGCCGATGGTGAGCCAGCCGGCGGCGAAAGCCAGGACCGGCAGCAGCGCCACGATCGCGATGTGGCCGACGACGTCGCCGAGGCCGGCTTCGCCGGACGCGACGAACAGCACCGCGGCCTGCATCAGGAGGGACAGCAGCGCCCAGGCGCCGTAGACGAGGCCGTTGCGCTCGTCCGCGCGCCAGCGGGGCAGCAGCTTCGACCGGTGCGCGAGGTAACGGGAGTCGGCGTATCCGGCGTCGGCGGCGTCGACGTCCGCCGCCGCCGCGGTCACCTCGGC
>JBOGDN010000248.1:0-9491 GCA_050742995.1 Stackebrandtia sp.
AGGGAGGGCAAGGCTGGCGCCGGGGCGGAGCGTTCCGCGTCAGCCGACCGTGATCTCGGGGTCGTCGATCGCCCAGTAGAAGTTGTTCGCCGCGTCGTACATGTGCCAGCCGACGCGCACCTGCTCCGCGTCGTCGGGCGCGGTCGCGTTGAACTGCTCGTAGGTGCTGATGTCGAACTGGTCGCCGTCGGCGGAGTCGGCGCTCCACAGCACCTCTTCGTCGCCGGTGTCGTAGATCAGCACCAGCTGGACCTTCTGCGGATCGATGTCGCGGTCGACCTGCCGGTAGTGGTTGTAGTAGCCGACCTCGACCTCCTGGCCGCCCGAGACGTCCTGCCACGGCGACAGCAAAGTGGAGTCGAGGCGGTGGTCGTCCTGGGTGGGGTTTCCCTTGTCGTCCCACTCGTCGGGGTCTGCCACCGCCACCACGTCGCGACCGCGGAAGAACGACTCGCGACCCTGGTCGATGTGCGAGGTGGCCCAGAACTGTCCGGTCATAAACGACCAGCCTCTGTACTCGGTCGCTCCGACGTCCGGGGTCTCCTCGTCGATCTCCCAGCCGTCTGGGGTCGACTTTGTCCAGCCAAGCAGGTCGTCCGGCTTGTCGGGTTCGTCGACGACGTCTTGCAGACTTCCCCGCATCGTGTCGAAGGGGTCGTTTGAGGACGTGCCTATCGGGACGCCGTCCAGGTCCCAGCTCGACTCGACGTCCACGCCGAGGTGGTCGAGGACTGTCGGCTTGACGTCGACGTGCTTCCACTCTCGGTCGGACTCGCCGGCGGCGGGGACGCCGCCGCCCGCGGCGAGCGTCCAGATCTCGCGGGTTCGGTGCTGGTTGGTGCCGTGGGAGGTTCCGTCGAAGCCGTGGTCGGTGGTGACCACGAACAGCCAGTCCTCTTCGTCGTAGCCGTCGCGCCCGCGCACCGAGTCGACGAGCTCGCCGACAAGTCCGTCGACGGTCTCGACGGCGTCGACGTACTGGGACGAGTCGGCGCCGTTCTCGTGGCCCTGATGGTCTACATCGTGGAGGTAGACGTAGCCGAGGTCCGGGTTTTGCTCTCCGAGCGCCTCGACGGCCCAGTCCGTCGTGCGCCGGTCCGAGGCCTTGGTGCCGCCGTCCGTGGACTGCTGCACCTTGACGTCGGGCGAGCCGACGAGGTGCTCGTTGAGCGGTTCCCAGTCCAGAATCGAGAACGTGGACAGCTCGCTGCGGGCCGATTCGAGTCGTGTCAGCAGATCCGGGTATTCCTCGATGTTGTTGTCTTCGAATCTGTTGTCGACCACGCCGTGCTTGTCGGGCCACGTGCCGGTGAGAAGGTTGCTGTGGCCGGGACCGGAGTCGGTCCTGGCCACGTCTACGCCGTGAATGTACGAGGGGCCGATCTGGCCCTCGGCGGCGAGGGCGTCCATGTTGGGGGTGTTCGCCTGTTGCAGCCGGTCCCACCGCACGCCGTCGATGTCGATGAGCAGCACTTTCTGGTCGCTGACGCCGTCTGGAACGTCGCCGGGGTCGGCGAAAAGGCCGGCGGCCGAGGCCGTGCCCGACAGGATCGTCGTCGTGGCGAAGATCGCCGCGGCGAAGGCGACGGCCTGCGCTCTGGTTCTCCTGCTGTTCATCTTCGCTCCATAGGGGGTAGAAAGCCTATGAGGACGATGCTGCATTCGTCGGAATAACCTCCTGACTAATTCCGACAACGAGCGGGTGAACATCGGGTCAATTCCCAGAACACGGGCTGAGCTGCATTTCTTCCGCGCATCATTCCAAAACGAACATTGGCATGTCTATCGACACGCCCAAGGGCGTGCGTCGAATATGGGAGGAGACCCGGACGCGAAACGCGAGCCCGAGCGGCCGCCGCGCCGTCGGACGAAAGTGAGACGCCGAACATAAGTTGTGAGAACCGCACGACGCGCCCGCGCCGAACTCGGTACCGTCTGTTGTCACTTCCGTGCTGAGCGGATCGAACAGGAGGCGACGTATGACGCGCGACAACACGGATGCGGCCGGCGACCGTACACAGGAGCCGGACGACGCCAAGGCCGAGCGGCTTCGCGACGTCACGTCCGCCGAAGCCATCTTGCGGATGCTGCTGGACGGCAACCAGCGCTTCGTGAACGCCAAGCCCCGGCATCGCCGCGACATCCACGCGGCGCGGGCGGCTGCGGCCGAACAGCACCCGCTGGCCGCGGTGTTCACCTGCGTCGACTCAAGGGTCACCGTCGAGTCGCTGTTCGACTGCGACTTCGGGCAGCTGATCGTGGTGCGCACCGCCGGGCATGTGGCCGACCGGGCGGCCGTCGGCTCGCTTGAGTTCGCCGTCGACGAGTTCGACGTGCCGCTGGTGGTGGTCCTGGGTCATGAACGCTGCGGCGCGATCGCCACCGCGCTGGACGTCATCGCCGACGACCCGCAGACCGTGACCGGCGGCAGTGCGGCCTACCTCGCCGACCGGCTGCGGCCGCCGGCGACCAAGGCGCTGAAGACCCGCCCCCGGGACGCGTCCAGCGCCGCGGTGCGATTCCAGGTCGAGGACACTGTGGCCGCCTTGAGGGAACGTCTGGAAGAGGACATGGAACAGGACGTCGTGGTGGTGGGCGCCTGCTACGACCTCGACGCCGGAACGGTCCAGATAGTCGTCCGTTAGGCGTCGACGAGGTCTCTTTCGACGGCGGACGCGGGCGATCGCAGTGCGCGGCGCACGCGCTGGAGACGCCACAGCGCGCCCGTCCAGGACACCGCCACGGCTACGGCGACGATCCATTGGGCCACGACCATCTGGTCCTCGGGGAAGATCACGCCGGCGAAGTATTCGTATATGAACCCGTCGGGGCCGAGGCGGTCCCAGCCGGCGTTTTCCCGCGCGTAGTTTTCCAGATGCGTCAGCGGGCAGTCCAGCATGAAGACGACGTTCAGCAGGCCCCACCCGGCCATGGCCGCGTGGGGGTACCACGCCTTGGGCCAACGCCAGGCCAAAAAGCCTCCCAGCGCCATATAGACGAGCACGAGGAAGTGCACCGTCATCACGACCTGGGCGAGCACTTGCCAACCCATCACCCTCACCGGCCCTTCGCGGAGGAAAGTGATCTTGCGGCCGTCCTCCAGCATATTGCCCACGACGCCTGCGTGCAGGGGAAATTCGTCCCTAAAACAAGACAGGGGTTGTCCTGTTTTAGGGCTACGGTGCAGCGGCAACCGCGATCGGAGGACAAACATGAACGACCAAAAACCGCTGACCGGCAAAATCGCGCTCGTCGCCGGCGCCACCCGAGGCGCCGGGCGGGCCTTCGCCGTCGAGCTGGGCGCCGCGGGGGCGACGGTGTACGTCACCGGACGCAGCACCGCCGGCAAGCGTTCCGAGATGGACCGCCCCGAAACGATCGAGGAGACCGCCGCGCTCGTCGACGAAGCCGGAGGCGAGGGGATCGCCGTCGTGTGCGACCACCTGGAGCGAGACCAGGTACGCGACCTCGTCGCGCGCATCGATTCAGAGCAGGGGCGCCTCGACATCCTGATCAACAACATCTGGGGCGGCGACCAATTCACCGAGTGGGACGCCAAACTCTGGGAGCACGACCTCGACAAGGGCTTTCGGATCCTGCGGCTGTCGATCGACGCCAACGTGATCACCAGCCACTTCGCGCTGCCGCTGCTGATCAAAAACCCCGGCGGTCTCGTCGTCCAGGTCAACGACGGCACCGCCGAGTCCAACGCCGACTACTACCGCTTCTCCTTCTTCTACGACCTGGCCAAATTCGCGCCGCTGCGCATCGGATTCGCGCTGTCGAAGGAGCTGAAGGAATACGGCGGCACGGCGGTGTCGCTGACGCCGGGCTGGATCCGTTCAGAGGCCATGCTGGACACTCACTTCAAGGTCACCGAGGAGAACTGGCGCGACGGCTGCGAGCAGAACCCGCACTTCTGCATCACCGAGACCCCGTACTTCGTCGCCAAGGCCGCCGCCGCGCTCGCGGCCGACCCGGACGTGGCGCGCTGGAACGGAAAGAGCCTGCACGCCTTCGAACTGTCGCAGGAGTACGGCTTCACCGACTTGGACGGCACGCAGCCCGACGGCTGGCGATATGTCAAAGAGGTGATCATCCCCGACGGGCCGGCCGGCGACGACGGCTACCGCCTGAAGCCCTCGGCCTCTACGGCGCGGTGACCTCGCCACGCGGCGCCGGCTCCCGGTAGGTCTCGGCGAGCCGGGCCGCGGCCTCGGCCAGCCGCGAGCGCAACACCGGCGGCGACACGACCTCGGCTTCCGGACCGAGCCCAAGCACCTCTGCGTAGGCGATGTCGACGGACTCCACCGGCAGCGTCACGGTGACCCAGCCGCGCGCGTCGGGCTCGCTCGCCGAGGCAAGCGCCGCCTCGGCGGCGGGCCGGCTCACCGCCCGCGGCAACCCCTTCAGCCCGGCCGGGCTCAGCCGCAGCACCGCCGTCTCGCGCAGCAGCGACCGGTCGAACTCCTCGGCGTTCGCCGCCCAGAATTCGGCGAGGTCGAAGTCGGGATCGCGTTCAAACGAGGTTTCAGAAAGTAGGACGTCGTCGAAGCGGTCGACTCGGTACACTCGGAAGCTCGCCTCTCGCGGCGCTTCCGCCCCGCGACTCGAACTCGCCCCGCCGTGCTCGGGGGCCGCCACTCCTCCTCCCCATGGCGTCGAGCCTATGCCTCCTTCTGCCTGGCCGGCCAGCTGTTTCGGTTCAGCCTGTGGATAACCGGGGGCTTGTGGACAACTTTTCGCGAACTGTCCTTTCGGACCGTTGACGCCGGCCGCCAAGTACCACACGCCGGCCTTGAGCACCAGGCCGTAGGGCGCCAGGACGCGACTGACCGGCGCCGGCGCCGTCCCCTCCCGCAGCCGTCTGCCTCGCAGATACTTCGCCTCCACGAGCAGGTCGCCCCACACCGCTCGCGACAGGGCCTCCAGCTGCGGCGGGTGCTCGGTGCGGCGGAACCAGCCCGGGGCGTCCAGATAGAACCGCTGCTTTACGCGAACCGGGGCCTCTCGTGCCGAAGGCGAGATCGCCGCGCCGACCTTCAGGCTCGCCGCAAGCGCGGCCCCGTCCATGCCAAGACCGCGCAGCGCGTCGGGCGCTCCCGACAGGAAAAGCGCCTCGACCTCGGCGCGGTCCAGCCCGGTCAGCCGGGTGCGGAAGCCGTCGAGCAGGCGGTAGCCGCCGGCGCGGCCCCGCTCGGCGTAGACGGGAATGCCCGCCTCGGCCAGCTCCAAGACGTCGCGGGCCACGGTGCGCCGGCTGACGCTCAGCTCGGCGGCAAGCTCGGCGCCGGACAGACGGCCCCGGTTCTGCAGCAGCAGCACCAGCGAGATGAGGCGGGCCGCCCGCATGGTCGTCTCCTTTCGACGCGTCGCCTACGCCTGCGGCACGACAAACCCATAGGGCAACTCGAGCCGGTGCTCGGCCAGCAGCCGCTCGTCCGAAAGCAGCTCCGGCGTCGACCCGTCGGCGACGATGCGCCCTGCGTCCATGATCACCGCCCGCGAGCACAGCTGGAGGGCGTACGGCAGATCGTGCGTCACCATCAACACTGTGACGTCCAGGTCCGACAGTATCTCCGCCAGCTCCCGGCGCGCGGCCGGATCCAGGTTCGACGAGGGCTCGTCGAGCACCAGCAGCCGCGGACGCATCGCCAGCACGGTCGCCACCGCGACGCGGCGGCGCTGCCCGAAGGACAAGTGGTGCGGGGCGCGGTCGCGGTGTCCGCTCATGCCTACGGCCGCCAGCGCCTCGTCGACGCGGGCGTCCAGCTCGTCGCCGCGCAGACCGAAGTTGGCCGGGCCGAAGGCCACGTCGTCGGCGACGGTGGGCATGAACAGCTGGTCGTCGGGGTCTTGAAACACCACGCCGACGCGGCGACGCACCTCGGAGACGGTGGACTTCGACACCTCAAGGCCGTCGACGCGCACCCGGCCGGTTCCGCGCAGGATGCCGTTGAGGTGCAGCGCCAGGGTCGTCTTGCCGGCGCCGTTGGGTCCAAGCAACGCCAGCCGCTGTCCGGCCGGCAGCGTCAGGTCCACTCCGCGCAGCGCCGGGCGTCCGTCGGGATAGGAGTATTCGAGCCGCGAGATTTCGAGCATCACACCACCGCCGCGGCCAGGGCGATCCCGTAGGCGGCCAGCAGAAGCGCTGCGGCGGCGCTCCAGTGCGCCGGCCGCGCGACCGGCAGCGTCGCGGCCAGCGGCATCCGTCCGTCGTATCCGCGCGACAGCATGGCCACGTACACCCGCTCGCCGCGTTCGTAGGAGCGCAGGAACAGCGCCCCCAACCCGAAGGCGTAGCCGCGCAGTTGCCACAGGAACCGCGGGTCGTCGCCGCGGGCGAGCCGGGCCATGCGCATCCTGCGAGCCTCGTCGATCATCACGTGAACGTAGCGAACCATGAAGGTCGCGATCTGGACGACCACGGCCGGGCAGCGCAGCCGGTCCAGCCCGGCCAGCAGCGCGTTGACCGGAGTCGTGGCGGCCAGGATCAGCGACGCCCAAACCCCCAGCGTCGCCTTCGCGAAGACGTTCCAGGCGCCGTAAAGCCCGTCGATCGACAGCGCCGTCCCCAGCAGCTGGAGGGTCGGCCCGCCCGCGGTGAAGGGCAGCAGCACCGCCAGCAGCAGAAACGGCGTCTCGACGAGGCTGCGCGACAGCAGCCACAGCGGACTGACGCGCGCGACGGCCAGCACGCAGGCCACCAGAACGGCGTAGCAGCCGAAGGCCCACAGCGCTTCGCGGGGCGTGAGCACGACGGCGACGGTGAACAGCGCCGAGGCGGCGATCTTCGCTTCGCCGGGCATGCGGTGCACCGGCGAGTCGCCCGGCACATACAGCGCCCGCCCCACGCTCATCGCCTACTCGCCGTCCGTCGCCGGCGTCTCTTCGCTCGACGCCACACGCGAGCGCAGCAGCCAGAACACGCCCGCCCCGAAGCCGAAGACGACGGCCACGCCGATCACTCCGGCGATGCCGGTGGACAGCAGCGGATTGTCGACGCCGGCGATCGAATAATCGGCGAAGGGCCCGCCGATCTCGTGTTCCCGCTCGCCCCGGGCGACGCAGGCGCCGTCGACGATCTCTTCTCCTTCAACCTCGCACCCTTCGGCGGAGACGGCGTTGAGCCCGTCGGGGGACTCCGACCCGAACGAAGAGACCACTGAGGCCAGCAGCAGCGAAACCAAAAGTCCTGCCAGGACGAATCCCGCGGTTTTCTTGCGTTTCACGCCGCACCTCCCACGGCGGCCGGGGCGAGCGCCGGTTTCCCGCCGCGCAACGCGTACACCAGGTCGGGTCGGGATCTGGCCACGGCGAGCACGACGACGACGGTGATGATCCCCTCGCCGATCCCGATGAGCGCGTGGACGCCGATCATGCTGACGGCCATGGCGCCTGAGGCGGAGCCCAGGTCGGTCGCGCCGCCGACGGCGTACTCGAAGACGAAACCGGAGGCCCCGGCGACGACGCTGGCCCAGGCGGCGATCCCGGCCGCCGCGGCGACGCCCGCGGCGTTGCGGGGCAACGCTTTGAGCAGCAACACCAGCAGGCCGTACGCGACGAAGCCGCCGATGAGGGCCATGTTCACGATCATCAGGCCCAGCGCGGTGACCCCGCCGTCGGCGAAGAGCAGCACCTGAACGATCAGCACGATCGACACGCACAGGGCGCCGACCCACGGGCCGACCAGCGCCGCCGCCAGCGCGGCGCCGAGCAGGTGCCCGGCCACGCCGGGCAGCACCGGGAACATCAGCATCTGCGCGGCGAAGATGAACGCCGCGGTGATGCCGGCCATCGGCGCCATTCGCTCGTCGAGGTCGTCGCGGGCCCTGGCGACGCACAGAACCAGCGCCGCCGCGGCCACGGCGGCGAAGGCAAGGGACGTCGGCGCGTCGACGATGCCGTTGACGATGTGCATCGCCACGGTATCCATGACAGTCCTCCAGAGGGGAGTGATGCGGACGAAGTGTGTTCGCGACGACGCCGAGCGTCATCCTTGTTGCAAGTATCTTGCAATAGCGTATCGACCGCCACAGTCGCCCGGCGCGACATGTGGGCCACACCTCGTGTTTTTGCCCCGATTCCCCCTTCCGGAGCCAAATTTTGCCCGATTCGACGAACGACCCCGCCTGTTCAACGGATGTCGATCTAACTATGCTGATCGTGCCTGACGTCGTTCGTGCCGGGAACGGTCAGACCTTCGGGCGCGTGCGGCGTGGGCACGACAAAACCCCGTAGCGAGGAAGGCAAGCCCCTTGAAAACTCGCAAAACCCTCGCCGCCGCCAGCGCCGCAGCGCTGACAGTCGGCGGAATAGTTCTATTGCAGACAACTTCGGCCACGGCCGACGAACCCCTCAGTCTCGACGAGGCCCGCGACCAGATCGTGGGAACCGTCGACCCCGGAATCCTCGACGCAATGCAACGCGACTTCGACCTCAGCCTGGAGGGCGTCTACGACCGCCTGGCCGTAGAAGCCGTCGCCGAGGACATCGCACCCCTCGCCGAGTCCGAGCTCGGCGACGCCTACGCCGGCCTGTGGGTCGACGGCGGCGAGTCGGTCGTCGTGGCCGTCACCGACGAGTCGCTGACCGACGCTGTCGAAGACCTCGGCGCCGAAGCCAAGGTCGTCGAAAACACCCTGTCCGACCTGGACGAGGGCGTGGCGGCTCTCGACGCGTACGTCAAAGAAAACGGCGCACCCGACGGAGTGCACAGCTGGCGTCCCGGCATCGCCGCCAACTCCGTGACCGTCTCCGCCGAAAGCCAGGAAATCGGCGAGGCGTTCGCCGAGTCCGCCGGCATGGGCGGCAGCGTGGACGTCGTGGTCAACCCCGACTCTCCGCAGCCGTTCGCCGACATCGTCGGCGGCGAGGCTTACGAGATCGACGGCCAGGCCCGTTGCTCCGTCGGCTTCTCGGCGACGCACCCCGAGCACGGCGACGGCTTCGTCACCGCGGGCCACTGCGACATCGGCAGCGGCGCCATCACCGGCGGCGTCGGCGAAGGCGGACAGTTCCAGGCCTCGATGTTCCCCGGCAACGACTGGGCGTTCGTCCAGGCCGGCGACGGCTGGACGGTCTCGGCGACCGCCGGCGACCGCGCGATCAACAACAGCGACGAAGCCGAGATCGGCGCCTCCGTGTGCCGTGCGGGTTCGACGACCGGCTTCTGGCACTGCGGTGAGATCGTCGACAAAGGCGTGACGGTCGACTACCCCGAAGGCTCTGTTGACGGCATGACCCAGACCACCGTGTGCGCCGAGCCCGGCGACTCCGGCGGCTCCTACGTCACCGACAACAGCGCCCAGGGCATCACCTCCGGCGGATCCGGCGACTGCACCTCCGGCGGCGAGACCTTCTTCGAGCCGGTCCTGCGGGCGCTGTCCGAAACCGGTTCCGAGCTCACCGTCGCCTGAGGCGATCGGGCTCAGCCGAACTGACGCAGCTCCTCTTATCCGCGCCCCGTTCGGCGCCCGCGAGACATCTCG
>JBOGDN010000249.1:0-1920 GCA_050742995.1 Stackebrandtia sp.
GTCATGATCGCGTCCCGGTTGGGCTCCCACAGTTCGCCGTCCACGCAGCTGTACGCCGGGAGGAACCCGCCGCACTGACCGAAGCCTCCGCCGACTTCAAAGGTGTAGCTGGCGATGCCATAGGCGCCGTAGGTGTAGTCGTCCGTGGCGCCGGGCGCGAGGTATCCGACGGTGTCGGAGGCGTTGCCCACCTGGTAACCGTTGTGCTCGGCCATGGAGTCGCCGAGCGCGCGCAGCTGGTCGGCGTTGGGCGCGTCGCCGGTTTCCCACGCCCACGGGTGGATGATGTACTCGCCGTAGCTGTGCAGGGAGATCATCACGTCGCGGGTGTCGGCCGGGGCCGCGTCGGAGTCGCCGTCTCCGCGCTGGTCGGGGTGGAGCTTGCCGAACAGCTCCTCAAGCGCGGCCACTTCGGGTTCGGAGGCGGCGCTGGGACCGTGGTAGGTCTCGGAGCAGGGCTCGTTGGAGGCACCGCCCCACTTGAAGCTGTGGTTGCGGTTGAGGTCGATCCCGATCTGGGTGCCGCTGCAGTTTCCGTTGGTGTCGTTGGCGTTCTTGCGCTGCAGCAGCGGGTTGTCGCCGCCGGAGGCGACGATGTCGACCCCGTCGGGGTTGACGATGGGCACGATCCACACCTCGGTGGAGTCCAGCAGCTGTGTGACCTGGTCGTTGTCGCCGTAGCCCTCGGCGAGGTAGTCGACGAAGCGCCAGGCGATCTCGCCGGTGGCGATCTCGCGGGCGTGGATCTGGGCGACCAGGGAGATGCGGGGCTTGGCCGAGTCCGGGCTGAGCTCGCAGTCGCCGGGCTGCTTGTTCGTCAGGCAGATCGCCTTGATGTCGTGGCCGCCTTGGCCCTGCGTCTTGAGCCAGGACTCGCCGACGACGAACGTCTCCGCCAGTTCCGGGTTGGCGGAAGCGACTTCGTCGATGTGGGCGTAGTGCTCGTCGGCGGTGCGGTAGCCGCCGTAGTAAGTGCTTTTGACGTCCGCGTCTTTGTCCGGGTCGACGTCCTTGTAGACGGTGTCGAAGAACTCCGGCTCGAAGCCGCGCTCCCGCAACTCGTCGGCGACGGCCTCGTCGCCGATCACCGTCATCGCGCCGTCGGCCTCATACTCGGCGACGTCGAAGCCCGCGTCGTAGAGCGCCGTGGCGTCCTCGGCGGACACGCCCGACATCTCCCAGTACACCAGCTCGTCGGCGTCGGCGGAGGGCTCCGCCTGAGCCGAAGCCGCGCCGGCGACCGCGACGACGAGCGCCGCTGCGACACAGGCGCCCAGGGTTTTCCGTCTGGCTTTCATGTGACTCTCTCCTCCTGGAGGGGTGTCAAGACATCGTCACATAACCAGATTGAAATAGATAGGCATCCCAATTCAGGGAAAACCCTCGCATCACTTCTCGACCAACACCCGCGCCTGCTCCACAAGGTCCAGCACGGCGTCGAGGGCTGCCTAGTCGGCGTCTTCCAACTCACCGACCGCCCCGACTTCCCCGTGCTCGTCGTCCCCGCCTCCGACTGGACCGCCTTCCTCAACGGCGTACGAGCCGGCGACCTCGCCTGAAGCCTGTTCAGAACTTCCGTTCATGGCGCAGCTTCGCCATCTGTTCGGTGTAGTCCTCCATGAGGTCGCCGGCCGCCGACACGAGTTCGGCCTCGAACTCCTCCTGCGACAGCTCCTCAAGCACCCCCGGCTCCAGTTTGACGTCCCAATCGGTCCACCCCCGCTGAATCAACATGATCCACTCCTTCTCCGAACACCCGGCGACCACAAGATCGTTGCGCTTCTCCACGAACTCGCGCCGCTCCGGAGTCGAGGGCGGCTCGTTGCCAGTGAACTCCCGCCCGAGAAAATCGGAAATCGCCCGCAGCTCGCCCCGCCTCCTGCCCGCCCACAGCAACCGCCCCAGCCCCGCGATCTGACC
>JBOGDN010000250.1:0-3199 GCA_050742995.1 Stackebrandtia sp.
GGGTGCGGTCGGGGGCGCGGAAACTGAGGTTGTAGGCCAGCGACTTCTTGCCCGCGCCGAGCTGCTCGCCGGCGAAGACGTCGAACAGCCGGATGTCCTCAAGCAGCTCGCCCGCGCCGTCGAACAACGCTCGCTCGACCTCGGCGGCCGGGGTCGACTCGTCGACCACGACCGCCACGTCGATCAGCGCCACCGGGTAGTGCGACATCGCCGGAGCCGGGGCGACGCCCGGCAGCGGCAGCGCGTCCAGATCCAGCTCCATCGCGCAGGTGCGGCGGGGCACCTCCAGCGCGTCGCACACCGCGGGGTGCAGCTCTCCGGCGTAGCCGACCGTCTGGCCTTCGTAGACCAGCTCGGCGCAGCGCCCCGGATGCCACGGCGCGTGCTGCGCCTGCCGCACGGTCAGCCGCAGTCCGGCCGTTCGCGCGATCGTGTGCGCGGCGGAGACCGCGCCGCTCCAGTCGGCCACACGACCCGAGCCCTGCCAGCCGTCCGGCGTCGTCTTTCCCACGGCGACCGCCGCGATGTGCTGCGGCTGCTCGGGAAGCCGGCGCGCGGCGGCGGCCAGCTCGGCGTCGTCGGGACGGCGCGTCACCGGCAAGTGCGGCGTCTCAAGGGATTCCCAGCCCTCGCGCGGACGGAACACCAGGCCCAGCTCCAACAGGGCGACGTCACGGTTGCCGCGGTCGACGTTGATCTTCAACGCCCGCAGCAGCGCCGGCAGCAGCGTGGTGCGCAGCGCCGGCTCGCTGTCCACGACCGGGTTGGCCAAGCGCATGACGCTGCGGCGCGGGTCGTCGGCTTCGAGCCCGAGCTGGTCGAACGCCTCCGGGTCGAGGAACGGATAGTTCAGCGTCTCGACGTAGCCGGCCGCGGCCATGGCACGCCCGACGTGACGGCGGCGACGCTGCCGCGCCGTCAAGCCGACGCCGGCCGGGGCGTGCGGCAGCCGCGAGGGCACGTTCTCGTAGCCGTCGAGCCGGATCACCTCTTCGACCAAGTCGGCGACGTCGGTGATGTCAGGCCGCCAGCTTGGCGGGTGCACCGTCAGCTTGTCGCCCCGATAGGTCCACGTGCAGCCGGCCGCCGACAGCATCTCGCGCACCCGCTCTTCGCCGTAGGGCACGCCGGCGATCTGCGACGGCACGCTCGGGTCGAGGCGGATCTCGCGCAGCGGACCTCGGTTGTCGACGTCGCCGACTCGCTCGTCGGCGACCCCGCCGCCGTGCTCGACCAGCAGCTCGACGGCGCGCTGCACCGCGAAGCGGCACAGGCCGTCGTCGACGCCGCGCTCGAAGCGCTTGCCGGCCTCGCTGCTGAGGCGGTGCCGGCGGGTGGTGCGGGCGATCGACGTGGGGTCCCAGTGGGCCGCCTCCATGAGGATGTCCACGGTATTCTCAGAGATCTCGCTGGTCGCGCCGCCCATGACCGCCGCGAGCGACAGCGGACCAGTGTCGTCGACGATCACCAGGTCCTCGGCGTGGAGCTTGCGCTTGACGTCGTCGAGGGTGGTCAGCTCCTCCCCCTCGGTCGCGCGGCGCACGACGAGCGGCCCGCGAAGCGTCGCCAGGTCCCAGGCGTGCATCGGCTGGCCCAGCTCCAACATCAGGTAGTTGGTGATGTCGACGGGCAGGCTGATCGGGCGCATGCCGGCGTGCGAAAGCCGCCGCCGCATCCACTCAGGACTGGCCGCGTTCGGGTCGACGCCGCGCACCGCGCGGGAGGCGAACCGGTCGCAGCCGACCACGTCGTCCACGACGATCGGGTACGGCGGCTCCTCGGTGACGGCGGGCTGCTCGTCAAGACGCGGCCTGGGATCGGCGAACCGCGCGCCGAGCCGGTGCGCCACCTCCCTTGCGACGCCGCGGATGGAGAAGCAGTGCGCCATGTCCGGGGTGATCGCCAGCTCGACGATCACCTCGTCGAGACCGACCGCGGCGCGGGCGTCCTCGCCGGGGCGGGCGTCCACATCGGCGTCGAGCACGATGATCCCGCCGTGGTCGTCGCCGACTCCCAGCTCGCGGGCCGAGCAGATCATTCCGTCGGAAACACGTCCATAGGTCTTGCGCGCGCCGATGGCGAAGCCGCCGGGAAGCACCGCGCTGGGCAGCGCCGCGACGACCGTGTCCCCTTCGGAGAAGTTTCGGGCGCCGCAGACGATGCCGCGCGGCTCGGCTTCGCCGACGTCGACGAGGCAGTAGCGGATCGGCTTTTTGAACTCGGCGAGCTCTTCGATCGAGGAGACGACGCCGATCACCAGCGGGCCGGAGACGTTGTCGCGCAGGTCGTGGACCTCCTCGACCTCCAATCCGCTGGCCACAAGTGCGGCGTCCAAATCGTCGACGGACACCTCGTCGGTCAGTTCGACATACTCGCGCAGCCAGGAAACCGGGACTCGCATCGACCTACTCCTCCGTTCCGAGAGCCAGCGGGAACCGCACGTCCCCGTCGAACATGTCCCGCATGTCGGACACGCCGTGCCGGAACATCAGCGCACGGTCGATCCCCATGCCGAACGCGAAGCCGCTGTACTCGTGCGGGTCGACGCCGCAGGCGCGCAGCACCCGCGGGTTGACCATGCCGCAGCCGCCCCACTCGATCCAGCGCGGGCCGCTGCGATGGGCGGAGAACCACACGTCCATTTCGGCGCTCGGCTCGGTGAAGGGGAAGTACGACGGGCGCAGCCGGGTCTTGGCGTCGGACCCGAACATCGCCCGCGCGAAGTGATCGAGCGTGCCCTTCAGGTCGGCCATGGTGATGCCTTTGTCGACCACGAGCCCTTCCGTCTGGTGGAAGACGGGGCTGTGGGTGGCGTCCACCTCGTCGGTGCGGTAGACGCGGCCGGGCGCCACGGCGTAGATCGGAGGCTCTTGGTTGAGCATGGTGTGGATCTGGACCGTCGACGTGTGAGGCCGCAGCACCAGGCCGGAGTCGGCGCCCTTTCCAACCGCGGCGAGATAGAAAGTGTCCATCATGGATCGCGCCGGATGGTCGGGGTGGATGTTCAAGGCGTCGAAGCTGTACCACTCCAGCTCGACCTCGGGCCCCTCTCCCACCTGGTATCCCATTCCGACGAACAGATCGGCGATGCGCTCGGCCATCAAGGTGATCGGGTGACGGGCGCCGGTGCGGGCGCGCTGCGCCGGCAGCGTGACGTCGACGGCCTCTTCGCGCAGCACGTGCTGCGCCGCGTCGGCGG
>JBOGDN010000251.1:0-2685 GCA_050742995.1 Stackebrandtia sp.
CGCTTGAACGAGCCGCTCATAACACCGGCGCGCGAGCACTCGCGCGCCGGACAACTTTTCGAGTCTAACCGCCGCCTCCGTGCGTCGACGAGGCGGTTAAAGGGTGGAGATCTGGTTGAAGTTCAACTCCACCGGCGTCTCGCGCCCGAAGATCGACACCAGCACCTTCAGCTTCTGCTGGTCGACGTTGATCTCGGAGATCGTCGCCGGCAGCGACGCGAACGCGCCGTCGGTGACGGTCACGGAGTCGCCGACGGCGAAGTCGAGCTTCACCTCCGGTTTGGAGGACGACGAGTCGCCCTCGCCCGCGGAGCCTTCGCCCGCGGTCGTCGCCGCGGCCTCGGGCTCGACCGTCGGCGCCAGCCACTTCAGCACTTCCTCAAGCGGCAGCGGCGACGGACGGTCGGTGCGGTCGGTGGCGCCGACGAACCCGGTGACGCCCGGGGTGTTGCGCACCACCGAGTAGGACTCGGGCGTCAGCTCCATGCGCACCAGCACGTAGCTGGGGAAGACCTTGGCCTGAACCTTGGAGCGCTTGCCGTTTTTGACCTCGACCTGCATCTGGGTCGGCACCTCGATCTGGAAGATGTAGTCCTCCATGTCGAAGCTGGCGATCCGGCCGGTGAGGTTGCTCTTGACACGGTTCTCAAAGCCCGCGTACGAGTGCACGACGTACCACTCGCCCGGGGCGAAGCGCAGCGATTGGCGCAACTCTTCGACCGGGTCGACCTTGTCCTCGACGTCCTCGACCTTGACGTCGTCGACCTTGACGTCCTCGACAGCCGAACTGGTCTCGTCGTTCTCGGACACGCTTAAGGCTCACAATCTTCTTGCGATGGGGCCAGGCCGCAAAAAGCCTGGAAATTGACGCTGTGCAGTCGTAGTTTACCGGGCGGTCCCGGCAAGCTCGTGCTGCGGAGGCGCCACGTCAACCGTTTCACACGTCGCCTGAAGGGGGGAACGCTACTCCTCGGCGTCGCCGAAGGTCATGCGGACGACCTCTGAGAAGCCCCAGTCCAGGAAGTAGATGACCGTGATCATGATGGCCACGAAGACCAGGACGACCGCGGTGTAGGTCAGCAGCTGCTTGCGGGTCGGGTAGACGACCTTGCGCATCTGCTCGACGACCTCGCGCAGGAACAGCGAGAGTCGCGCGAACGGCCCGCGCGGAGAGTCGCCCTTGCCGGCGGCGCGCTTTTTGGCTTCGGCGTCGGAGTCCACGTCGGCGGCCTTGCCGGACTTGCCCGGCTTGTCGCCCTTGCCTTTCTTGCCGTCCTTGCCGGAGGACTTGGAGTCGTCGTCCTTGCCGGACTTCTTCTTCCTGCCCTTGCGCGAGGCGTCACTCGGCTTGGAGGACTTGCCGGGACGCTCTTCGGCGTCCTCGTTGCGGCTGTCTTCGTCGGCCACGGCGGCGGTCCTCCATGCGGGTGGGGCGGGTTTTTCGAGCTTTCTGTCTGCTTCCGGCGCGCGCGTCGTCGGCGCGGCGGCGGGCCACAGCATATCTTAGCCCGCTGAGCGTAACCCCTTCGGCGATCGCGGCGACGGCGCACTCGGTTGCCTTCGGCGGCTCGAGCCTGGGTATCGGCGGTCAAAAGTATCGGGCTGTCGCCGCGCCCGCCCGTTACGACGCGACCGCGTCTTGCAGCGTTCTTGCAAAACCGCAGCGCAATTGCCTGCGGTGACTCTTGTTTGCCGCCTTGAGCTTTCGCGACCGCGAAAAGTTTTCCGTGAGTTTCTTATATCGATACTTGACACTATTGACATTTACGTCATTCGCCGCTGACCATGGAGTGAAGCGAAAGGCTCCACCGACTCCTTACCCCTACCCCCCAGGAGCACCCATGAACCGGCGAATCATGCATGCGGCGCTCGGCGCCACGGCCGCTGTAGCGGCCTCTGGCCTGGTCTTGAGCTTGTCGTCCTCCCCAGCCTCGGCCGAGACGATAGAAATCAGCCTCCACGACGCGGTCGACCAGCTGGAAGTCGCGGCCGAGGAACCTGACGGATACGACCGCGACAAGTTCCCGCACTGGGTCGCCGACGACCGCGACGGCTGCAACGCCCGCTACGAGGTCCTCATCGCCGAAGCGGTCGAGCCTCCCACCGTCGGCGACGGCTGCGAGCTCTCGGGAGGCAAGTGGTTCTCCTACTTCGACGCCGTGGAGCTTACGGACACTTCTGACGTCAGCATCGACCACTTCGTCCCGTTGGCCGAGGCCTGGCGCTCCGGAGCTCGCGACTGGAGCACCGAAGACCGCCAGCGGTTCGCCAACGACCTCGGCGACGAGCGCACCCTGGTCGGGGTCACGATCTCGTCCAACAGCTCCAAGGGCGACAGCGACCCGTCCGACTGGATGCCCGACAACGAGCAGTGCCGCTACCTCACCGAGTGGGCCGTGACCAAGACCCGCTGGCGGCTGCCTGCCGACGAGGACGAGAAGTCCTTCCTGACCTCGGCGGTCGCGGAGTGCCCCAACGACACTCTGACCATCGAATACGCGATGTAACGTTTTTTCGCCGCCCCGGACCGCCGCTCACACAGCGGCGGTCCGGTTTTTCAGTTGCGCGGCAGGTGATTTAGACGAAGTTCACCGGCATGTCGGGGTGTTCGCCGGCGAGGATGCGGGCGTGTTCTTCGTCGGTGATCGCGTTCCTGCTGCGCAGGATTCCCGCGGACCGCCGCCA
>JBOGDN010000252.1:0-11832 GCA_050742995.1 Stackebrandtia sp.
GTCCTGGGGATCGCCGCCGTCGCCTCGACGGCGGCGTGCCGAGTGGAGCCGGGGGCGGCGGTGTTCGTCGGCGACGTCCGCATCGCCGAAACCCAGGTCGACGAGGTCGTCGAGGACCTCGTGGACAAGCTGACGGCCGAGGCCCCCGAGGAGGCCCAAAACGTCGTCGTCGGCGGACTGCGGGATCGCACCGTCGACGCCTTGACAATCGCCGAGCTGGGTCGACAGGTGTCCGCGAATACCGGCGACGAGCCGGACCGCGACGTCGGCGACGCCCACGCGGACATGCTGACGCAGGCGGGTTTCCCCGCCGACAGCCGTTTCGTCGAGTTGACGCGCGAAGCCGAGAGCTACCGCGCGATGCTGCTGGCCGAAGCCGAGCCCGTTTCCCCTGACGACGCCGACATCGAAGCGATCGTCGCGCAGCTCGCCGTCGTCCCCGGACAGGAGCTGGACCCGCAGCAGACCGCGTCGCTGACGACCTTCCTCCGTGAGGACGAGCAGGGACAGCTGATGTCTGGCAAGCGGCAGGCGATGGTCGACTACGTCTCCGAATACGACGTCGTCGCCAACCCCCGCTACGGCAGCAGCTTCTTGACCGTCGAGCTGGGCAACAACGGCCGACCGTTCCTGACCGTCCCGATTTCCCGTTGACGCCATGGCGGACACCCGGATCTACTGGCTCGTCACCTCGCCCCGACTGCCCGCGGGAATCCTGTCGGCTCAAGGCTGGGCGACGCTGCGCCGGGCGGCTGTCCACACCGCCGCCGGCACAGCGCAGGCGGAGGCGATCCGGTCGGCCGGGATCGACGTCGCGGTCGTGCCGCTGGAACAGGCGGCCGACAAGCTGCTCGACGGCGGCGGGGTCTGGTTGGCCGGGCCGGAAGGCGACGAGCCGCTGGCCCGCAAGCTGAGCGAACGCCTCGCCGCCGATCCGGAGCGCGCCGAGCTGGAGCTGGTCTACGGCTCCTGGGATCCGCCGGGCGCGCGTCTGCTCGACGCAGTCGCCGTCATCGACAGGCTGCGATCGGCCGGCGGCTGCCCGTGGGACGCCGAGCAGACGCACCAGACGCTGGCGCCGTTCCTGCTTGAAGAGGCCTACGAGACGATCGACGCGATCGAGTCGGGCGACACGGCGCACCTGCGCGAAGAGCTCGGCGACCTGTTGATGCAGCCGCTGTTCCACGCCCGCTTCGCCAGCGAGCCCGAGGACGGCTTCGACGTCGACGACGTGGCCGGCGACGCGGTCGACAAGCTGATCCGCCGCCACCCCCACGTGTTCGGCGACGAGGAAACCACGCAGGTCGACGAGCTGCGCACCCGGTGGGAAGAGCTGAAACGCGCCGAAAAGCCGGAGCGTCGCCATGCCGTCGACGGAGTGGCGAAGGCGCAGCCGGCGCTGTCGCTGGCCGCCAAGTATCTCTCCCGAATAGACAAAGCCGGCGTAGACATTCCCGCGCCGAAACTCCCCGACGACCTGTCCGAAGCGATCGCCTCCCCCGAAGCCCTCGGCGAAGTGCTGCTCGGCCTGGTGTCGGCGGCCCGCCAGGCCGGTCTCGACCCCGAACTGGCCTTGCGCCGCGCCGCGCTGGACTTCGCCGAACGATCCCGCACCGCAGAAGACGCCGCCCGCACCGCCGACTGACGCCCCGGCCCTCAAGCCATCCCTGCCGCGCCCCCGCCCGCTTGCGAGGACGCCGAACCACCACGGCCGCCGCCTCTCTCTTCCCGCAGCCCCCGCCTGCGCGACCGCCTCTCCCGGCTGCCTCCTCCCGGACCACCACATCTCCCGGCTGCTCCCGCCCAGGCGACCACTTGTCCCTCGCAGCCCCAGCCCGGGTCGCCACCTCTCCTCGCGGCCCCCGCCCGGACCACCACCTCCCCCGGCCCAGGGCCACCGGCCTCCTCCCCACTGCGTTCAGCCTATCGATTTGGGAGCGCTACCGGCCAGTCGCGGCGCCTACGCCTGTGGACAGAGCGGGCGCTGTGGATAACTTTCCGCGATCCAAACCGAAGGCGCCGTAACTCGACCGGGTTTCGGGCGCTCGCGTCTGTTGTTCATCCGGCTTTCTCGCGGCGGACACGGGGGGTTCGGCGTGTCGACTTCACAATCGATCGACACCGCGTCCCGTTGACCTAGATCACATCCGTCCATGGTGTCGCACGTCACGGCAGACCGTCATACCAACATATTGTTGACAATAAACATTGTGACTGCTGCCGGTTTTGCCCGGATATATCCGGGCAAAACACCACAAAATCAGCAGATTTTTGCGTCGGCTACCGTTGTTGTCATGTCCCCGGGCGACGTAAGTGCGACAGACACCCAGGTCCACAGGGCGACGGATATTTCCTTCGGCGCGCCGACGCTCGCCGACGGCGGAGCACTGTGGCTCCTGGCCCGCGACTCCCAGACTCTCGACGTGAATTCGCGTTACAGCTACGTTTTGTGGTGCCGCGACTTCGCCGCGACCTCCGTGGTCGCACGAGACGAGAGCGGTCCGGCCGGCTTCATCACCGGCTACCTGCGTCCAGGCTCGACGGACACGCTGTTCGTCTGGCAGGTCGCCGTCGCACAGCGCAGACGTCGTCAGGGGCTTGCCCGGCGCATGCTCGACTACCTCGTCGCGAACTCGGCCCCTCACGGGGTTCGCCACGTGGAAGCGACTGTCACGCCGGACAACGTGCCGTCCACGCGTCTTTTCGAGTCGTTCGCTGCCGCGAACGGCGCGAGGCTGACGCGGGGCGAGCTGTTCTCCGAGGAAATGCTCGGCGACGGACACGCGGCGGAGGTCCTGTTTCGGATCGGCCCGCTGACCCCGTCCGCCTGAGTCTCCCCTCGTCCGGGCTCCAAGCCGGCCCGGCCCGCACCGACTGCCCACAAGGCGAACCGGTTCGCGGAGACAGCGGCAGCAGGCCGACCACGAGAAGATCCATGAATGTATTCGAAGAAGTCGAATCACAAGTTCGCTCGTACTGCCGCGGCTGGCCCGCGGTGTTCGTCAAGGCCAAGGGCAGCACGGTCTACGACGAGACCGGGAAGTCTTATATAGACTTTTTCGCCGGAGCGGGGGCGCTGAACTACGGGCACAACCACCCCGTGCTCAAGCAGGCGCTCATCGACTACATCGCCGACGACGGCATCGTCCACGCGCTCGACATGCACACTGCCGCCAAGGCGCGCTTCCTCGAGCGGTTCCGCGACGTCGTCCTGGCCCCGCGCGGGCTGGACTACAAGATCCAGTTCCCCGGGCCCGCCGGCAACAACGCCGTCGAGGCGGCGCTGAAGCTGGCCCGCAAGGTGACGGGACGCGAAACCGTCGTCAGCTTCACCAACGGATTCCACGGCATGACGCTGGGAGCGCTTGCGGTGACCGGCAACTCCATGAAACGCGGAGGCGCCGGAGTGCCTCTCGGCCACGCCGCCACCATGCCGTTCGACAACTACCTGGACGGCCAGACGCCGGACTTCCTGTGGCTGCGAAGCCTGCTCGAAGACTCCGGGTCCGGTCTGGACAAACCGGCGGCCGTCATCGTGGAGACCGTGCAGGGCGAGGGCGGCGTCAACGTGGCCCGTGCGCAGTGGCTGCGGGGGCTTTCCGACCTGTGCGCCGAACACGACATGCTGTTCATCGCCGACGACATCCAGATGGGCTGCGGTCGCACCGGCCCCTTCTTCAGCTTCGAAAAGGCCGGAATCAAGCCGGACATCGTCACGCTCTCCAAATCCCTGTCGGGCAACGGTCATCCCTTCGCGTTGACGCTGCTCAAACCGGAACTGGACGTGTGGGAGCCCGGCGAGCACAACGGCACCTTCCGCGGTTACAACCCGGCACTGGTCACCGCGGCGGCCGCCGTCGACACATTCTGGCAGGACACGGCGCTGACGGAGTCCGTCGCCGCCAAGGGTGCGCTGACGGCGAGCCGGCTCGGCGAAATCGCCGCCGAGCACGTCGACGCGAAGTTGGACGTTCGCGGCTCGGGGATGGTGCAGGGTCTGGTCTTCGACGAACCGAAACTCGCCGAGACGACCCGACGCGCGGCATTTGAACGCGGCCTGCTCGTCGAAGGCGCCGGCCCCGAGGACGAGGTGATCAAACTCCTTCCGCCGTTGACTACGCCGGACGAAGAGCTGCACGCTGGACTGGACGTGCTGTCTGAGTCCGTCCGCGTAGCAACCAAGGAGCTGTCATGATCATCCGCAGGCTCGAAGAAATCGTCGGCACCGAGAGAGACGTGCTCGGCAACGACCGCGACGTCTCCGAAGGCAACTGGCGTTCCCGCCGGTTGATCCTGGCCAACGACAAAGTCGGCTTCTCGCTGCACGACACCGTGCTGTACGCCGGCACCGAGACCACGATGTGTTACGCCAATCATTTCGAGGCTGTATACGTCATCGAAGGCGAAGGCGAACTCATCGACATAGAAAGCGGAAAGAAACACGACCTGTCGCCGGGCAGCATGTACCTGCTCGACGGGCACGAACGCCACACCCTGCGCGCCCACACCGACCTGCGCACCGTGTGCGTCTTCAACCCGCCGGTGACCGGACGCGAAGTCCACGACGCGAACGGGGTCTATCCCCTGTTGACAGAGGAGGACGGTCAATGACCATACAGGACATTTATCCCACCCGCTCCGGCCGAGAGCCGGTCCTGCTCTACCGCATCGAAGACCCGGTGGTTCACGGCACCGCCACCGACGGACTCGTAAGCGCCGAGGAGCTGGAGACCTACGAGGACAACGGCTTCCTCTCCGTCGAGGAACTGCTCGAACCCGCCGAGCTCGCCGAGTGTCAAAACGAGCTGAACCTGCTGCTCGTCGACGAATCTCTCGACAACGACGAGCGCGTGGTGCGCGAAAAGGGCTCCAACGAGATCCGCTCCATCTTCGAGGTGCACAAGATCTCGGAGATCTTCTCCAAGATCATCTCCGACGAACGGGTGGCCGGCCGAGCCCGGCAGGTGCTTGGTTCCGACGTCTACATCCACCAGAGCCGGGTGAACTACAAGCCGGGCTTCAACGGCAACCCGTTCTACTGGCACTCCGATTTCGAGACGTGGCACGCCGAGGACGGCATGCCCCGCATGCGCGCGCTGAGCGTCTCTATCGCGCTGACGGACAACTACTCCTACAACGGCGCGCTGATGATCATGCCCGGCTCACACAAGACCTTTGTGTCCTGCGTGGGCGAAACTCCCGAAGATCACTACCGCGAGTCGCTGAAAGAGCAGGAGATCGGCACGCCCGACCAGACCTCGCTCGCGGTGCTGGGCGAAAAGCACGGCATCGAGGTCTTCACCGGGCCCGCCGGCTCGGCGACCATATTCGACTGCAACTGCATGCACGGGTCGAACGGAAACATCACCCCGTTCCCGCGCTCCAACATCTTCGTGGTGTTCAACAGCGTCGAGAACACCTGCGTAGAGCCGTTTTCCGCCTCGAAGCGCCGTCCCGAGTTCATCGGCGCGCGTGACTTCGCGCCGCTGAGCCGGTAGCCTCGCCTCAAGACAAGTGGCCGCCTCGCCTGGGGCGGCCACTTTATGTATGCAGTAGGAGGGACGTCGGGCAGCTGGGAGGCTGTGGACGCCGACGCCCCTCCCGGTTCGCCCGCCGCACGCCAGGACGGCGGGCTCCCCACCTTGGGAGGAAAGTCTTCAGCTGAGCACGCCTTGGCGGAAGGCGATGGCCACGGCGTGGGCGCGGTTGGACGCGCCAATCTTGCGGAAGAGCGTGCCCAGGTGCGTCTTGACGGTGAGTTCCGACAGGTGCAGTTCGCGGCCGATGGCCTCGTTGCGTTTGCCCGCTGCCAGGCCGGCGAGGACTTGGGATTCGCGTTCGGTGAGCTGTTTGCCGCAGAGGACGACGGGTGCGGCGGGTTCGGGTGCGGCGGCGAGCTGCGGGCGAGGGCTCGGCGGGGCCGCTGGAGGCGCGGGTACGCAGGACGCGGCCGTGCCGCGCGCCACGCGCAGCGCGGCTTGAAACACGCGCAGGCCCGCTTCGGAACATGGACCGCGTGCGGCCTCGTTGGCCACACGTTGCGCGGCCGTGGCGACCCACTGCCACGGTGCCGCCTTGTCAAATGCGGCACGCGGTTGTGGAATTGGAGATTTTTGCTTGGCAGCCATCACTTCTATTCCCCTCGAAGCGTTGAACATGACGTAACGACACCGACCATGACATGGCACACACCTAGAGTCAAGCTGTGTAGTACGATAAATCTTGTCTTAAGCGAGAGAAATTCTCGATTTCCTACAAAAGTAGGAAGCCGCGACCGTCGGAAGGGAGGCAGCCATGACTGCCAAGGACGGACCTACACTGCGAGCCCAGTGGCTGGGCGCTCGACTGAAGGATCTGCGGGAAAGTCGCAAGATCAAGACCACCGAGGCCGCCGAGTACTTGAAGCGGCATCCCGGCACGTTCAGCCGCTTCGAAACCGGCGTGTATCCCATCCCGACAGTGGACGTTCTCCAGCTGCTGGACCTCTACGCGGTTTCCGACATCAACGAACGCGCCGAGCTGACGCAGCTGTCGGAAGAGGTGGCCCAGCGGGGCTGGTGGGACGGCTATGCCAACTACCTAGGAACCAGGTTCGCCGACTACGTGTGGCTGGAGAATCAAGCCCACACCACTCATCGACTCGACATCAACGCGGTGCCTGGGCTTTTGCAGACGCCGGAATATGCCGCCGCGCTCATCAGGAACGGCCCGCAACGTGGCGACGAGCTTCAAGTGAAGCGGCTCATCGAGGCGAGACTCATCAGGCAACGTGTTCTCAACGACGCGCACGCACGGCGGTTCCGGTTCCTGGTGCACGAGGCCGCTCTACATCAGCGGGTCGGAGGGCCAGACGTGATGCGCGAGCAGCTGCGCAAGTTGCGCGAGCACACCGACACCGGCACCGTGGAACTGCGGATCTTGCCGCTGGAGTCCTGGGGGCACACTGCGGCGACAGTCAGCGGCGGATTCGCGGTCTTCGAACTGCCCGAGCCCTACCCGGATGTCGCGGGTACGGAGACCATGGCAGGGGCGATCTACGTCGAATCCCCCGACATAGACTCGTTCACAGAAACATATGATGCGCTGTGGGCCGACGACGCGCTCGACTCGACGGCCACGATTCAACGCATCGACGCCCTGCTAAAGGACCTTTGACGATGACACGCCACGCACCCGCCCGGCCGCGATACGACCTCGAGGGTGCGGTTTGGCGCAAAAGCCCCCGCAGCGATAGCGGCGGCAACGGCCAATGCCTCGAAGCGGCCTGCGTGCACGACGCGACCTGGCGCAAAAGCGCTCGAAGCAGTAGCAGCGCCAACGGCCAGTGCGTGGAAGCCGCCGCGCTGCCGGCACGCGTCGCGATCCGCGACTCCAAACTCGACACCACCGGCGACTTCCCGCACCTGCTGCTGGCCCCCGCCGACTGGACCGGCCTGCTCATCGAGATCCGCGAGAGCCGCCTCCCCCGCTAACGTTGGGCGAGTGGCAGGTCTCGACGATTTCATCGCCGCCCTCGAAGCGGCGAAACCACACCTCGACGCCGCCTCGACCGAGGTGGCGCGCGGCTGCGAATCCGGCGACGACGTCGCCTCCGCGCTGGCCTACTTCGAACTGCCCGAGCGCGCCGAAATGGTCCGCGCCGCCTCCGATCGCGGCCGCGAAGGCGCCGCCGAAATCGCCACAGCCCTCGCCGCCCTCGACGAAGCCGTCGCGGCCGCCAAACGCGCCAAAGGCGAAAGCAGTCCAACAGCGGGCCGGGCCGCTCCCACGGCGGCCCCGGCGTCACGCCCGACCTTCAAGCCGATGCGCACCGACCCGCAGAAGGTCGCCGAAATCAAGCCGCACGTGGGCAAGGACTACGCGGTGGCAACGCTGTTCGACGCGAAGGGAAATCGGATACTCGGACCGCATTCGGCCTCCGACGACGGCCCCGCCAAAGACGCGAACTGGAAAGAACCATGGGGCTCCTACCCGCGACTACGGCGACACGTGGAAGCGCACACCGCAGCCAGAATGCACCGCGACGACCACAAGCAACTGGCGATGTACATCAACATGGCGCCATGCAAGTACTTTGACGGGTGCGAGCGTAACCTCGAAGCTCTGATACCGGAAGATTCGACGTTGTTCGTGCACCAAGTGTTTGCCAATAGAACCACGCAGGTGCACATGTTCCACGGGACCGGCGAGGCGCTGAGGAGCGACGATGGCGACAAGAGCTGACGAATACCCGCTTGAGGCGTCAGATGAAGTTCGGGCCGAACTGACACGGCTGTTGGAAGAGACCTACAGCACGCCGACTGTAACGAAGCGCGCATTCGAACTGGGTGTGGCCCCTCCTGATGATCGAGATGGCTGGACGCTGGCCTACGCATACGGCCCAAACGGCGAAGATCTGGGGCTCGTGTGGTCCGAACCTTCGTTCCCCGAAGACTGAGCGAAGACATCGAGTCCCGCAGCCGCCGGCCAACGCGTTCGGCGTCTCGGCCTAGTGTGGGCCCGTGAATGTCGAATTTGTTTCCCGGGCCGAGCGGATCGTCGACGCCTTGTTGGAGGCGAGTCCTCTGACCGCGACGATGGCCGGCGATCATCGTTTCGACGGCAAGCTGACCGACTACTCCCCCGCCGCCGTGGCAGAGCGCGTCTCGATGTTGCGGGAGGCGTCGCATGTGTTGACCGAGGTCGACGTCGACAGTCTTGGGGCCGAGGAGGTCGTCGACCTGGAAGTCCTGTCGAACTCCGTGGCGGCGCGGCTGTTCGACTTGACCGAGACTCGCGACCACGAGTGGGATCCGCTGACGCATAGCCCCAGCATGTTGATCAACACGCTGCTGCTGCGTGCCGCCACTCCGCCGGGCGATCGGCTGCGGGCGCTGGCGGGGCGCCTGACGGCGGTGCCGGACGCGCTGGCCACTGCCCGTGCGCAGCTGAGCGATGTTCCGGCGACGCACGCCAAGGCCGGTGTGGCGCAATTCCTCGGCACCGCCCGCCTGATCTTGGAGCAGACGCCGCAGCTGCTGGCCGCCGAGCCCGGGCTGGTCGACGAGGTCGCTCCGCCGGCAAGGGACGCCGCAACGGCGTGCATGGAGTTCGCCCAGTGGCTTTCCGCGTTGCCCGAGGGCCGCAGTCCGCGGCTCGGCCGCAAACTGTGGGAGGCGAAGCTGTGGCACGCCCTGGACACGCCCGTGTCCGCCTCAGACTGGTTGGATCGCGCGTGGCGTCGCCTCGACGAGGTGGGCGCCGAGCTCGCGGAGGCCGCCGCGGAGCTGCTCGGCGAGACGGCGTCGGAGGAAACGACGGCGCGCGCCCTGGCGCGGCTGGCGGCCGACCGTCCGGACAACGACTCGGTCGTGTCGGCGGCCGGGGAAGCCGTGGCGGAGGTCAAGCGATTCGTCGCGGAGCACGAGCTTGTCACGCTTGTGGACGATCCGCTCGAGGTCGTGCCGATGCCGGAGTTCTCGCGCGGCGCGGCGCTGGCCTACTGCGACCCGCCCCGCGCGTTCGAGCCGGCCGCGGCCCCGACGTCCTTCGTGATCTCCCCCGCCCCCGCCGGCTGGAGCGACGCGGAGGTCACGGCCTTCTACTCCGAGTACAACAGCCACATGCTGCGCAATCTCACCGCGCAGGAGGTAATGCCGGGGCGCTATGTGCAGTTGGCGAACGCTCGGCGGCGAAGCGGCGGCACGCGGGTGCGCGCCGTCGCCCCCAGCGTGACGTTCATGGAGGGGTGGGCCGCCTATGCCGCGGAGCTGACGGCTTCTCGCGGCTACGGCGGGCTCCCGGTTCGCATACAACAGCTGACGGCGCAGCTGCGCGTGATCGCTCAGGCCATAGTCGACCAACTTGTCCACTGTGATGATATGACTGAGTCCGCGGCGACAGAGCTGATGACGCGTCGCGCCCTCCAGTCCGAAAGAGAAACGTCCAGGACGTGGCGTCGCGCCCTGCTGTGGTCGACGCAGCTGTCCACCTACTTCGTCGGGTATTCCGAAGTAGCCGAAATCGCGGCGGCGTGCCCCTACGGCGAGCCCGATCGCCGCTGGCACGACAGCATGCTGGCGCACGGCAGCGTGCCTCCTCGGCATCTGCCCACGCTGATATGGGAATCTGAGCCGCCGGACGCTGCCTAGTAAATCGATATGTGCACGTGGTTGGTGTGGTCGGAGGACGGGTTGCCGGTGTTGCCGCCGCTGTAGGCGCCCCAGCCGCTGCCCGGGTCCCAGAACTGGTTGTACCAGATCACGTACATGACGCCCAGCGCGTCGGCGTTGTCCACGAAGAACCCGGCGAGGTTGTCGCCGTACGTCTTTTCCTCGCCTTGCGCCGCGCCGCCGAATCCACCCTCGGAGGCCGCCATGTCGCAGGCGCGACCCAGCGGATGCTCGCCGCCGCCGCCGTCGCGCCAGCAGGACGTGTAGCGGGTGTAGCCGGCGTTTTGCGCCTGTTCGTACGCGTGGTTCATCCGCGGGGTGAGGCAGCCGCCGGTGGTGGGGTCGTCGACGGTGCAGCCCTCATCCGGCCAGGAGCCGTCCGGGTTGCGCGGCGCGGGCTCGGCGGTGCCGTTTCCGCCGCCGGGACCGTTGACCGCGTCTACCTCCGCCTGGAGCTCGTCGCGGGCCTTTTCCTTCTTGTCGAGGTTCTTTTCGGCGTCTTCGACTTCTTCGTCGAGCGTCTCTTTGTCGGCCTCAAGGTCGGCCTGGGCGTCGAGCAAGGCCTGCAGCTGCGCCCCGCTCTGCTCGCCGAGGAAGCCGAAGACGGCGAGACCTTCTAGGGCCGACTGCGTCGATCCGCTGGTCAGCACGACCGCCTCGACGGAAACGCCGTTGCTGCGGTAGGCGGCCGCGGCGAATTCGTTGACCGCGTCGCTCAGGTCGGCGACCTGTTTCTCGCCTTCGGCGACGTCGTCTTTGAGCGCTTTCTGGCGGTCTTCTGTCTCTTCGAGAAACTCTTCGGCCTCGATGTAATCCTCGATGGCCTCTTCAAGGTCCTCTTCGATGCTGTGGTCGTCGTCTTCGGGATCGGCGTACGCGGGTTCGGCCGCCGGATACAGTGCGAAAACGCACGCGGCGGCGGCCGCGATGCAAAACTTTCGACGTCTCAATTGTTCAGTCACGTCTTGTCTTTCTTCTGAAGTCCGCCTGCCGGGTTAGCTGTCGGATTCGGGCCGAAGAAAGCCCTACCGCGTCAAGTACGCGGATTCACCCCGGTTGCCTCGCGTCAAGCTGAGGCGGTGGGTCCCCGGCTCGTCCATCGGGACGATTCGGCGGGAGCCGCCGTACGCCGCTTCTAAGTCAGCGACGGTGAACCAGACGACGGCTCCACGCCACTCTAGAGGTCCATCGAGACGTGCACAACTACGAGACTCACAATTCAACAACGAATACTCGGCGTTCTCGTTACGCCACAGCTTCGGTCGACCGCGTTAAATCACCGATACGTGTACGTGATTGGTGTGGTCAGAGGAGGGGTTGCCGGAGCCGCCGCCGCTGTACGGACCCCAGCCGTTGGCCGGGTCCCAGAACTGGTTGTACCAGATCACGTACTTCACGCCCAGCGTGCTGGCGTTCTCGACGAACCAGGCGGCCAGATTGTCGCCGTACACCTTGTCGTCGCCTCCGGCCGCGCCGCCGAATCCGCCGGCCTGCGCCGAGAGGTCACAGGCCCTGCCGAGCGGGTGCTCGCCGCCGTCTTGGACGGAGCGGTAACACGAGACGTAGCGCTGGAATCCGGCCTTGATGGACTGGGTCAGCGCGTGGTCCATGCGCGGGGTGATGCAGCCGTCGGTGGTCGGATCGTCGGCGGTGCAGCCCGCGTCCGCGTCGCCCGGCGGCG
>JBOGDN010000253.1:0-4522 GCA_050742995.1 Stackebrandtia sp.
GCCGTCTGAGGCGCCGCACGCCGTCTTGCCGCCGCGCGCGTCAGGTCGTGTGCGAGCCCGCCGCCGAAGGCCCCGAACGCACTCGTTTGACAGTCATCACGTTTTCGGCGTGCGCGACGGCGTCGTCGCGGGTCCACCACACAGTGGACCAAAACGGCTCCGGAGGCAGGCAGTACCAGCGGCCGTCGTCGAGGCGCCCGATCTCGCAGTCCCAAGTGCCGTCGCAGACGATTTCCAGGGTGGCGGGTTCGTGGTCGTGCCAGGCCAACTCGATGGGGTCGATGTGCATGAGGCCAAGTTTCACCGGACGCGGACGCCGTTCGTGGGTGAAACGCCCAAGGTTCCCCCTTCCGGCGGACAGTCCGTCGTCTGTTAGTCCGGGTCGGCCTCGTTCGGGGCGGCCTCGAGGCGATGCGGTCGCGCGATCGGTTCGTCGAGGACGCTGCCGGCGGCGAAGGCGAAGGTCGCCATCGCCAGCGCGGCGAACACGAGGACGGCGTGCGTCCAGTAGCGAGGGTCGACGCCGTCGGAGATTCCCCGCGCCCACAGGGAGATCACGCCTATGGCGGAGGCGAGGAAGAGCGTGATGAACGCGGGGTAGTGCGGCCGGTCTCGGAAGACGTCGGCCGCGGCCTGGATCCGCGGCTGCGCCAGCAGCCACCGCACCGGACGGCTGAAGGGCCGCAGCCTGCGCGCCGTCTGCGACGTCGTCAGCAGCCCGAACGTCAGAAACGCCATGGCGAGGACGAACCCCCACAGCCGCGGCGACATCCAGCCGGAGCACGCGTCGCGGCAGCCGTACGCCCACGCGTTGGCCAGCAGATCCGCCAGGAGACCGACGACCACGGCCGGTCCCACCGCGGCGACCACCCATCGGGTGGCCAGCGCGGTATTTCGGGTTCCCTCGTGGGTGACCATGACCAGGTTCAGCGCGTAGAACAGCGACAAGACGGCCAGCGCGAGAACGACGCCGTACAGGGCCAGTACGAGGAAGGTCCGACCCGAGGCCTTGGACTCGCCGGCCAGGCGTCCATATAGAAACGCGCAGATCGTCAGCGCGGACATCGCGTAAAACAGCGTCGTGGCGATGGCCGCGGGCTTGATGTGGGCGTATGGCCGCCGCTGTCCGGTCTCGGCGGGCTCGGGCGTGGCCTGATCGTCCCGCGTGGACCATTTTCTTTGACGCTCCAGGTAGAGCACCAGCCCGGCGAACGCGAAACCGGCAAGCACGGCGGCCAGCGATCCGTACATTTCGGCCGACGGCCCCGGATTGAACGACGGCGCCGCCCAATGCCAGGCGGTCGCCTCGGAGACGGGCGGGTCGATTGCGTGCGATTTGGGGTGCGTCAACACTGAGGCGCCTTCTGCCGGACGAGTTTCGCCGTCGTGACAAGTCTGCACGACTAGACGGCGAAAGCAACCTCGGAAGGACTTCCATGACGCGGCCGAAAGGGAGGACGCGGGCTGCGAAGCGGCGGGTGATAATCGGCTCGTGTCGCGAACATTCGAGGATCTGATCGCCGAGGCGGCTTCGGCGTCGACAGAGGGCTGGGATTTCTCCTGGCTGGACGGACGCGCGGTCGAGGAGCGTCCGCCGTGGAGGTACGCGCGCCAGATGGCCGAGCGTTGGGCGCGCGCCTCGGCCGCGCTCGACCTGCAGACCGGCGGCGGCGAGGTCCTCGCCGAGGCGGCTCGGTTCCCGCCGCTCGCGGTCGCCACCGAGGCCTGGCCTCCGAACCTGGAGCGGGCGACGCGGCTGCTGCATCCGCGCGGGGTCGCGGTCGTCGCCGACAACGGCGAGCCGCCGCTGCCTTTCGCCGGCGGGGCCTTCGACCTGGTGACGAGCCGCCATCCGGTGAACGTGCACTGGGACGAGATCGCCCGAGTGCTGCGTCCCGGCGGGATCTACTTCTCGCAACAGGTCGGCCCGGCCAGCGTCTTCGAGTTGACCGAGTGGTTCCTCGGCCCGCAGCCGCAGGACGTGCGCAGCCGCCGTGACCCCGAGCACGCCCGGTCCGCGGCCGAGGCCGCCGGGCTCGAGGTCGTCGACGTGCGCGACGCGCGGCTGGGCATGGAGTTCCACGACGTTGGGGCAGTCGTCTACTTTCTGCGGAAAGTGATCTGGATCGTGCCCGGTTTCGACGTCGACAAGCACCTGGATCGACTGCGCCGGCTGCACGAGCGCATCGAGGCCGAGGGCAGCTTTCGCGCCTGCTCCGCGCGGTTCCTCATCGAGGCGCGCAAACCCAGCCGCGAAACCCTTCTGGACTGAATCGGCGTCGGTCAGGCGGGCGCCGTGCGCGGCGCCGCCGCGGCCGCCGGGGGAGGGCGGAAAAATTCGTCGACTTGACCCATCCGCGTCGGGATCGGCTCCGAACAACTCTCGAGGAATAGACTGAGCAGTCGGGAGCGCGAGATGACGGACAACACCGCGGGCGGCGCGGCGCGGCGCCGAGACAAACCGAGACTGTCCGTAGCGCCGCCTGAGGAAGAGTCCTCGGATTCGCTGCTGCAGCGCACCGCCTTGGGCGACGAAGCGGCCTTCGCGAAGCTTTACGACCTGATGGCCCCGCGCGTGTACGGGCTTTGTCTGCGGGTGCTGCGGGATCCCGCGCAGGCCGAAGAGGTCGCGCAGGAAGTGCTCGTCGAGGTCTGGCGCACCGCGGCGCGCTTCGACGTGCGTCGCGGTTCCTGCGCCGCCTGGGTGACGACGCTGGCGCATCGCCGAGCCGTCGACCGGGTGCGCGCCGTGCAGGCGTCCGCCGCGCGGGAACGGCGATCGGCGACGGGAGACGTCGACTCCGAATACGACCAGGTCGCCGAGGCCGCGACCAGCCGCTTGGAGCATCGCCAGGTGCGGCGCTGCATGAAGTCCCTGACGGAACGGCAACGGGAGGCGATCGCCCTGGCCTACTACGGCGGTCACACCTATCGTCAAGTCGCCAATTTGCTGAACGCCGGGCTGCCGACGGTCAAATCGAGAATTCGCGACGGCCTGATCAAACTTCGGGACTGCCTGGAGGTGTCGCGATGAACGCGCGGGCCCACACCCTCGTCGCCGCCTACGTGCTCGACGCCGTCGACGACGCCGAACGCAAGGAGGTCGAACGTCATCTGTCTGAATGCGACGAATGCGCTGAGGAGGTTTTCGAGCTGCGCGCCGCGACCGCTCGGCTCGCCGACGTCGCCGTCGCCGAGCCTCCCGACGGCATGCGCGAGGCCGTGATGCTTCGCGTGCGTCGCACCCGCCAGGACCCGCCCGCCGAAGGCAGCCCGCAGGACGTGTTGCAGCCGAAGCGGATCCGCCCGTGGCGGCGCGTGGTCGCGGAGGCGGCGCTGGCGATCGTCATGGCGCTGGCCGGCGGGACGGCGACATACGCGGTGATGCAGCAGCGGCTGCCGGACGAAAACTCGCGGAGCGAACAGATCGCCGCGGTGCTGACCGCCGACGACGCTCGGGTCGCCGCGCAAGAGGCCGAAGGCGGCGGAACCGTGGCCGTGGTGTTCTCCCCGTCGCTCGACCAAGCCGTGGTGACGGCCTCGGAGCTGGCCCACATCGGCGCGCAGCGGTCGTACCAGTTCTGGCTGGTCTCCGACGACGTGCCGGAGTCGGCGGGCGTCATGGCCGCCGGCGAGCGGTCGGCGACGATGCTCGTCTCCGATGTCGGCGACGCCGGCCTCGTCGGCGTGACCGTCGAGCCCGCCGGGGGGTCGCCGGGCCCGACGAGCCCGATGACGGCCGACGTGGCGCTGAGCCGCTGAACCGTTTTTTCAGGCGGGGCCGGGTGAACGCCCGGCCCCGCCTGCCGCGCGACTCCCGCAGAGAAATTTCGCTTCTCGACCCATCCGGCGACGCCGCGGATCCGAATAACCGTCATGACAGGCAAATGGACGGCGGGCGCGGCGGGAGTCGCGTGCGCGTCCGTCGCCGTGGCCGCCGGACAGCTGGCTTCGGCGGTCGTCGACCCCGCCAGCGCGCCGGTGGTCGCCGTCGGGGCGTCCTTTGTCGACGTGACTCCCGAACCGCTCAAAGCATGGGCGATCGCCACGTTCGGCGTCTACGACAAGTTCGCGCTGATGGCGGGCATCGGCGTGACGTTGACGGCCGCGGCTGCCGGCTTCGGAATCCTGGCGCGCAGGCGCCCGTGGGCGGGCTACGCCGGCGTAGCCGGTTTCGGGCTGCTGGGTGCGGCGGCCGCGGCGGGTCGACCGGCGGCGACGCTGTGGTGGACGGTTCCCTCGCTGGCCGGCGCGGCGTGCGGCGCGTTCGCTTTGTGGACGCTGTTCCGGCGGCCTCCGGCTGAACCGGCTGCGGCTCTCCCGGGACGGGTCGTCGACCGCCGCGGCGTGCTGGCGGCGTTCGCACTGGCGGGTCTGGCTACAGCGGCCGGATGGCGTCTGGGGGGAACCGACGAGGTCGAGGACGCCCGCGCCGCCGTCACGCTGCCCGCGCCGGCCTCTGAAGGCCCTTCGGCCGCCGCGCACGCCTTTGACGTGGACGGGATCACGACTTACCTGACCG
>JBOGDN010000254.1:0-2835 GCA_050742995.1 Stackebrandtia sp.
GCCGTGCGACGCGGCTGCGGGGGTCCGGCGGCTCGGGTGGCGCGACCGGCGGCCGCCGGCTCTTCGGCGCCGTTGTCCTGCGCCGCCGCGACCGAGGGGCTCTTGGGTGCGGCGGAGGCGGGCTCGGACTGGGGCTTGCTGGACTGGCTCGCCTGAATCGCGGTGATCAACTCGCTCTTGCGCATCCGGCCGATGCCGGTGATGCCAAGCGAATTGGCCAATTGCTGCAGTTCTGGCATCAACATGGACGCCAAGCCGCTGCCGCCGCGCCGCCGCCGGGTCTCGGCCGCCGTTTCAACGCCAGAGGCCGCTTCCGGCGTGATGCCGGTGGTGTCGCTCAATGGATTCCTTCCCTAGGAACTGCCGCGCGGATGCGCGCGGCTCGGGCTTTAGCTACGTGCGGCACGAGTGATCATGATGAAGAAGAACAGTGCCCCTGCTGCATCTAGCCTTGAGATAGGACTCATCACCCTTTGAATTCGGGTTGCCTGCCGTGCAACACCCTAAGGCAGATTCCGGACTCACTTCCGCTAGAGCGGAGCGTCGGCGTGATGCAAGGGTCGGAGCTGTGCTTACCCCGGCGAAGATCAGACGCGCACTGGTTTGCACTGCGGCTGTATCGCTCACAGCATAGTCAATGATCTCTACATCGGCAACATCCGGGGGGCGGAGTGTCTCATAGTGTGCGCGCGCCGTCGCAGACCCGCAGCGTACGCACGTGAAAGCCGTCCGCGGGGGGCGGGTGCTCGGCAAAGGCCAGCACGCTCGGCCCGGCGCCGGAAATCATCGCCGGGACGCCTTCGGCGCGCAGCCGCCGTGTCAGCGCGAACGACTCCGGCGCGGCCTCCGCCCGGTAGGGCTGGTGCAGACGGTCGTCTGTGGCCTCCCACAGCAGGGAGGGGTCGGATGTGAAGGCGTGGACGGCGAGGGCGGCCCGCGCGACGTTGAAGACCGCGTCGGCGTGCGGGACCAGCTCCGGAAGCGCGGCGCGTGCCTGTCGAGTAAGGCCGCGCGCCTGCGGCACGTTGACCGCCGGCGCCAGTCCGGACGCCGGCTCGCGGCGCACCGCTCGCGCACCGTCGGCGTCGGTCCAGGCGATGACGAACCCGCCGAGCAGGCACGGCGCCACGTTGTCGGGATGGCCTTCGATCCGCGAGGCGACGCGCAACGCGTCGTCGTCCGTCATCGCACCGTCCCCCATGATGCGACGCGCCAGGCACACCCCGGCCACGATGGCCGCCGACGAGGAGCCGAGGCCGCGCGCCTGCGGAATCGCGTTGCGACAGTGCAGCCGCACCGGAGGCGCAACCGCGCCGCACGACTCGAAGGCCGCGCGCATGCTCGAGGCGACCAGATGCGACTCGCCGTCGGGCAGCTCGCCGGCGCCTTCGCCTTCGACGGTCACAAACGTGCTCCTCCTGGAGGGCCGCGCGGTCACCTCGTCGAAAAGGGACAACGCCAGGCCGAGACTGTCGAAGCCGGGACCGAGGTTCGCCGAGGTGGCGGGCACGCGCACCGTCGCCGTCAAAGTCGCGTAAGACACCCCGCAGACACTACCGGCGAACCGTATGGTGGGACGCGTCATCGCCGCGCGCGGCACGCCATGACGACAGGAGCACGCCGACCATGACGCAGCGCTCGCACCAACCGCCTCCCCCGCCGCACGTCGACCCGAAGGAGTTGAAGCCGGGTCGATTCTGGTATCTCGTCGCGGCCTTGATCATGGTCGTCGGGGTCGGCGGCGGAGTGGGGCTTTCCGTGTTCGGGATCGTCCACATCGCTTCAGGCATGCCCGACATGAAGGCCGAGTTCGCCTCAGGCGAGACCGTCTCGGTGACGCTGTCGGCCGAGAAGGACTGGGCGATCTTCGTCGACTACCCCGACAACGCGCAGCCTTTCTCGACCGAATGCACCGTCACGCCGGTCGGCGGCGGCGAAGCCGACGTCTCCGAACCCGGCGGTGCCTTCACCTACGGCACGAACGAGCGCAACTGGCAGCTGGTGTACGACGTCTCCGTCTCCGAAACCGGAGAGTACGAGATCACGTGCGCCCTCGCCGGGGACGACTACGACACGGACTTCGCCGTCGGGGACTCCGTGGACGTCGGCGCCTTCATCGGCCAGACCTTCGGGTCGATCGCGGCGCTGCTATGCCTGCCGGCCGCGGCGCTGATCGTCGGCGGCGTGATCATCGTCGTGGTGGGGATGAAGCGCGCCGCCCACAAGAAGCGTCTGTGGCGTCAGGCGGCGGGCTGGTTAACCGCCGCACCTCGAGCGGCAGAGTGAACTGGACGTTCTCCTCGACCACCTGGCGCTCCTCCACCGTCACCGGCCCCAGCGCCGCCAGGTGCTCCACGACCGTGTCGACCAGGTGCGGCGGCGCGGAGGCGCCCGCGGTCAGACCGACGGTCGCGGCGCCGTCCAGCCAGTCGGGAAGTATGTCGCCGACGTCTTCGATGAGATGCGCCGCGGCGCCCGCGTCGACGGCGACCTCGACGAGCCGCCGCGAGTTCGAGGAGTTGCCCGACCCGACGACGAGCACAAGGTCGGCCTCGGCGGCGATGTCGACCAGAGCGGCCTGGCGGTTGCTGGTGGCGTAGCAGATGTCGTCGGCGGCGGGCCCTCGCAGCAGCGGGAACCGGCGGCGCAGCGCGGCGATGATCTGGTCGGTTTCGGAGACCGAAAGCGTGGTTTGAGTCAGGTACGACACTCGCGACGGGTCGTCGACCTCGACGCGCTCGGCGTCGGCGACGGACTCCACAAGCAGCATTTCCGGGACCTCGCCCATGGTGCCCGTCACCTCCTCGTGCTCGCCGTGGCCGATGAGGATCACGG
>JBOGDN010000255.1:0-19201 GCA_050742995.1 Stackebrandtia sp.
GGACGGCACGCCGAACGACGCCAAGAACAACGCCGAGGTCTTCTACGCCGCCGCCGGGGCAGAGGTGACCGAGGAAGAGCGAACACAGGCAAACCGGCTGCCGGGAGCGAGGACCGTGCCGGCAGCCGGTTTTGGTGTTGTCGTCGCCTATCCGACCGCCTCGACGAGGTCACCTGTAGACCACGTCAACGTTCCCCAGCTCCACCAGGTGACGAACGCTTTAGGGTCTGGTTGTGGATATGAACGACTACCAGCAGGCGGCGCTGCGCACGGCTGCCCCGCGAGACAAGCGCAATGAGCTGTTCCATCTCTTGCTCGGGCTTGTCGGTGAAACAGGTGAGATCGCCGAGAAGGCCAAGAAGATCGTGCGCGACAAGGACAGCGACTTCTCCAATTGGGACATAGAGGATCTCAAGAAGGAGCTGGGCGACACGCTGTGGTACGTCGCGGTACTCGCGGACTACTTTGACATCCCGCTGGACGATGTCGCCAAACTCAACATCGCCAAGCTTGCCGACCGGCGGCAACGCGCGATGATCGGAGGCGACGGCGACGATCGCTGACACGGCGGCGAAAGTTCGTCGTGTGATTGTCGGCGAAGAGTGAGGTTGGTGTCCGACTGGTTGGGACACAACGGGTTCGAGTGTGGCGCAGTGCGGCTGCCGGTCGATGATTCATGGTGTGAGACGCGGCAGCCGCTGCGGTGGGCATAGTCGGTGAGGTGACAGCCGAGCTGCTGAGTGAGTGCGCGGCGCTGTTCGCCCGGGTTGAGTCCCGCCGCCTTGCCGCCGACGCCCTGGCCAGGCTCGCGGTCTGCGGCCCACCGCGCCGCCGGAGGCCGGACGACCCTGACCGACCTCGCCCGCCTCTACGGCGAGATCACCCGGGCAGTCCACCCCGACGACTTCCATTACCGCTGGTCAGAGTGGATATGCGACCACAACGGGCAAGCCCGCCGCTCCCACTGCCAGAGACGAGGCGACTGCCAGCCGTCATGAGATCACGAACCTCCGCCGCCGTACTGGGCCGCGGCGCTTGTCGTCGGCGATTGCGTCGATCGCGGACCATTCGCCTCTGGGCATTCGGGTTTGGTCAGACGGTGATAGGAGGCCGAGGCCAGGAGCAGTCCGACGCCCCAGACGGTGTAGCCGGCTATCTCCAGTTCGCCGCCGCCCGCGTGCCCGGCGGCGATCGCGATCATGCCGAAGACGCCGAAATACAGACCCAAACCGACGCCCATGCCCAGGCCCGGTCCGAGCACCAGCCAGCGGGGAACGGGCCGACCCGCCAGCGGCCACGTCCATCGCGGCCAGATCCGTCCCCATCGATGGGCCAGCGCCAACGGCAGCACCGTCCCGGCCAGCAGCATCAGACCGACGAAGACCGCGAACGCCGCACCGCCCGGCCCGTCGAAGAGCGACGCCGCGGTCGCGTCCCGGTCGAGCAGGCGGCCGAAGCGAACCGTGGCGCCGGCCAAGGCCAGGTACGCGCCCGCGTACGCCCACCATGGGGCCGGATCGGCACGCCGCTCCGGAGACCGGCCGTGCCGGCGGCCGCAGCGGTCGCATCCGGGTCCAAGACGTCTGAGCTCGGCGCGAGCCGTGTACAGAGTCAAGGTCCCGCCGAGGACGCCCCATGCCCGGACCGCGAAGAGTTCGGGGTCGTTCATCGAAGCTCCGAACGGCGCCACCACGAGCATGGCCAGACCGATCCAGAACAGGAAGCAGTAGGCGATCATGGCCGCGCCGGCCACGGCGCCAACTCCGACCGAGGTCCATCGTGTCCATTTCGGCCAGCCGCGTCGCTCGCCCACGCCAGTGAACAGGCTTGCGGCCGACGCCAGTGCGGCGGACGCGGCCGGCGGCCACAACTCTGGAAGGAAGACGGACTCGCCGCCGTCCATGAACGACGGGGCGCCGTAGACGACCCACCAGGCGTGGACCGTTGCGTAGGCGAAACACACGGCGGCGGAGACGAACGGAAGGCGCCAGATTAGTTGGGCTCGCATGGCCCGAACGCTATGCGGCGCCGAGGGCGGCGGGTTCACCCGCAAAGGTGTACCCGCTCCCTCTCGCGGGGGACTTTCACTGCCAGCGTTGTTGCCTAGCGCTGAATCGTGTGCAGCAAACTGGCGAAGTCTGAATCCGTCAGGTCGAGGATCGGGGAGGCGTCGCCGAGCTTGCTGTCGCGCACCTGAAGGACGCTGCCGGACATGCGGGCCTCGACGCAGGTGCTGCCGCTACCCTGGCCTGAACGGCTGGACTTGCGCCATTCGCTGGACATCCGGGCTTCCACACAGGCACTGCCGTCGCCCTGCCCCGAACGGCTGGACTTGCGCCACTCGCCGATCATGCGCGCCTCTACGCAGGCACTGCCACTGCTCTGTCCCGAATGCGCCACGGTCCTTGCACAATCACGACAAGTGCTCCTCGAGTGGGATGGACAGTTCCTCGGCCCTGCCGTGGTTCGCTGCGAAGAAGCGTCCGGCGCGGCTGTCGGGGGAAATATACCGTCCACCGTAACCGGCGTGAACGTAAATCAAGTTCTCGCTGCCGTCGTCGAATTCCAGGATGTTGAACTCGATGCCGTGCACGTCATGCCGTCCAGACGACAAAGGCGTCACCAGCAACTCCACGTGCGGCAGCTTGGCCAGCTCTAGCAAGTGCTGCTTTTGCAGCTCCATGACCTCGTCCCCCATGCTCAGCTGCAAAGCCGCCTCGCCGATGACCGCCGTCATCGACACTGCCTCGAACGAACATCGATCTTGCGCAACATTGCTGACGACCGCCGAGGAGTCGCTCGGCGTCTCGTCGATGGTCGTCGCCGAAGTCGACTACATGTTGAGCACGAAACTCGGCGACCGCCACGCCGCCCGCTTCCTACAAGACATAGCTGACGGCGCCTACGAACTTCTCCGTGTCGACACCGCGGACCTGGCCGCAGGCGCGGCGATATCCCGCAAGTACGGCGACCTGCGCCTGGGCATCACAGACGCGATGAACATCGTGTTCGCCGACCGCCACGCCACCACGAGCATCTGCACGTTGGACCATCGGCATTTCCGCACCGTGTCGCCGATCTCGGGCGGCAAAGCGTTCACTTTGTCGCCCACAGACGACAGTCGTCGCGGCGGGTTAATCGCAGCGAGTGGCCGACGACGACTCCAGTTCCCTCACCCTGGCCGCCCGCCACGCAGTCCGAGCGAGGGATCTGCCGCCACAAGGCCACCGCGATCGCCGAGACCTTCCTGGTCGAGTTCACCGCGTCGAATTCGACCGCCTCGCCGTCGGCCAGTAAATAGCCCACGCTGAGCGGAAACACCGAGTTCGGCGGGCTCATATCCAACACACTCGCCTTGGTCAACGCGACCAGCCACACTCCCTCGGACAGCGTCCCCCACTGCAATCCGAGCAGCTCGGCCTCAAGCGCCGCGAGCTCGTATGGAGTGTCGAACACGGCGATCCCCTGTTTGGAAGGAACGTCCGCAACGTCGAATTTGCGCGCCGAAGCCGCCCGCGCGTCCGCGAAAACCGCCTGGCACACCCGCCCGTCGATCGCGTATGGCAACGCCTGCGCGGCATGCTCTCCCGCCTGAGTCGCCTGCGCTACCGCCTCGGCCTCTCCCGCGACAGCGGCGTGATCGCCGATGGTCTTCCAGTGCTCCAACAACAGCCGCCGATGCTCATCCAGCTCGGCGGCGCATTTGTCTGCATGGGAACGACTTCGTTTCGGCATTTCGGCAACTTACGGTTCCCCAATTGCCACGCGTCGCACACAGCGTGCGTCGTCAGCGGATCACTTTGCCGCGCAGCACGATCCGCTTCGGGGCACGCACCGCGCGCAGGTCGAGGCGGGGGGTCGGCGTCTAGCGCCGCGCGGTCAGGCGGAGGAGGCCGGTGAAGTCGGCTTCGCCCAAGTCCAGGATCGGGGAGGCGTCGCCGAGTTTGCTGTCGCGCACCTGAAGGACGCGACCGGACATGCGGGCCTCTACGCAGGCACTGCCACTCTGCGCCCCGGAACGACTGGACTTACGCCATTCACCTGCCATGCGTGCCTCTACGCAAGTGCTGCCGCCCGTCTGGCCCGAACGGCTGGACTTGCGCCACGGTCCTTGCACAATCACGATAAAAACTCCTGGAGCGGGATGGACAGTTCCTTGGCCGTGTCAAAGCCTGCTACGACAAAGTGCCCGGCGCGGCTGTCAGGGGAAACATACCTTCCTCCATAACCGGCGTGAACGTAGATCAGACTCTCACTGCCGTCGTCGAATTCTAGAGTGCTGAACTCCATCCCAAGCACGTCGTGCCGTCCGGCCGACAACGGAGTCACCAATATCTCCACATACGACAGTTCGGCCAGCTTCAGCAGGTGCTTCTTCTGGACTGCCGTGACTTCATCGCCCATGTTCAACAGCAGCGCCGCCTCGCCGATGACGCACGTCAACGGGGTTTCCGCCTCTCTCCAGCGTCTTTGACGGTCAAGCGTGAGCTGCTTGGCTACGGAAGCATCGATCTGATCGCCTTCCCAGGCGATGCGCACACTGCGGTGAACCGCATCGATGTAGTCCTCATGCTGCAACAGGGCAGGCACGTACGTGCTCTCATGGACAATGATCCGCGCGGCTCGTCCCTCGCCTTGCAGCATCAGCCAAAAGCGGCCTGACATGCCCGTGGAGTAGTGCTCCCACCACTTCTCCGCCTGGGTGGCTTTAGCGAGCGCCTTCAGCTCCTGCGTCAGGTCGGAGTCGGTCTCGTAGAAGTCGCACAGCTCCAGCACCATCCCCGGCTTGACTCGATCCTTTTTCGCCGTCTCGATGTCGCGCAGGGTGCGCTCGGCGCAGATGTCCTTGGGAACGTCGGCCATGCGATATCCCTTGGGCCGCCCCGGCCTGGGCCGCCTGCGCTCGTTGAACAGCTGGATTCCCAGCTCTTGGTTGGGCGTGGACGGCGTAGACGGCACTGGCGGCGGATTTTCGGCGCTCATGGCCGGCAATTTTAGTGAACAACTGCTGCCGATTGTGGGATCCGACACGGCGTGCCGCTGGTGAAGTGGCGGACTAAATTGCCGCTTGTGTTTGTGTTGTCGCAGCTCATAGCGTGTTTCTCGTAGAGAACATCACGAGAGGGGATGCGCGATGTCCACGTCGAAACCGATACCGGGGGTGGCATGCGGCAGCTTCCGAGTCAACGAGGGTCCGGTGTACCTGGTCACCCGACCCGGAGGGAGCGACACCTTGTCGGTGTGGCTCATCGGCCCTGAGTACGGCACCTTCGCCGCCACCATCCGCCACGCCGACACCGACGTCCCGATCGTCGAATTCCGCCAACCCTGGCAGTTCAACTCCGAAGCCTGGAAGGAAGCCTTCCTCTCCGAAGCGCTCGCCGCTTACCGCACCGACTCTCGGGGACGGAGTCCGCAATGTCCGCGGTGACTCAAGCCGAAAACGAGAAAACGCTGGGGTGCTTCGAAATCGCCGGCCACGTGGTCGAGGTCCATGAGCACGGCGAAGAAGCCTTGTGGCTGTACGAACTCGGCGGCGACACGCGCAAAAGCCTCGGCGTAGTGCGATGGGATTCCGGGCGCGCGCCGGGCCTGACTCTCTCGCCGGGCATGGTCGGCTGGGTCTCCCCCAACTCCCCTCGCGCCGCTCAAGTGGTGTCTGAAGCCTCTGCGGTGCTTCGCGCCGCGGCAGAGAAAAACAACTCGCAACGGAGGAAATCATGAACCGCCAACACAACACCGTCGAGTCTGCGTGGCTGGAAATCATGGGAAAGTGCCAGCTGGAGTGCGTCCACTGCTACGCCGAATCCGGACCGAACGCCGCCCACAGCACACTCACGTTGTTGGAGTGGAAGGGCGTGGCCGATCAGCTGAACGACTTGGGCTGCGGACTGGTGCAGCTCATCGGCGGCGAACCGACTCTCCATCCCGACTTCGCCGAGCTGACCAGCTACATCCTCACCTCCGGTATGCGAGTCGAGGTCGCCACCAACCTCGTACACGTCACCGCTCCGCGCTGGGAGCTGTATCAAGTGGGCGGCATGAGCCTGTCAGTGTCCTATTACGGCGCTACGGCGACCGAGCACGCCTCGGTGACGGGCACACGCGGATCGCACGCGCGCACCCGCGCCAACATCGCCGAAGCGGTGAGAAGGGGCGTGCCGATCCGAGTCGGCGTCATCGCCGTCAACGACTCCCAAGATGTGGAGGCGGCCATAGCCGACCTCCGCTCCCTCGGAGTCGAAAATGTCGGAGTCGACGACGTACGTGGAGTCGGGAGAGGCGCTGTCCACGCCGGCGACGAAGGAATGGCGAATCTGTGCGGCGCCTGCGGGCGCGGACAGCTCGCCGTCGGTCCCACCGGGCGAGTATGGCCATGCGTGATCGGGCGCGGCTACCCAGTCGGCGATGTCCGAAGCTCACTGCTGTCGGAAATCCTCGTCTCGCCGCAATTCCGCGAAACCGTAGCGGCCATCGGCGCAGCCACGGGCGTCGACTGCGGCTGCGGCCCCGACGCCCACGCCGCCGAAGCGTGCGGGCCTCACGGGTGCGTGCCCCGCATCGAAGCCGCCGACCACGCTCACAGGAGCCCGTGCGCGCCCAAGCCCTGCAACCCCGATTACGGCTGCCGCCCGCAGCAACCGTGCAAGCCGAACCGCGCGTTCAGCGCGGAGACAGTCACCGCGGCGAGCTAATCGGCGCGCGTGGCTGACAACCACGGCGGTTCCCTCGCCTGGACCGATCAACACGCAGTCCGAGCGAGGGATCCGCCGCCACAAAGCGACCGCGATCGCCGACGCCTGCCCGGTCGTGTTTTCCGCGTCGAAGTCGACATCCGCGCCGTCAGGCAACAAGTAGCCCACGCTGAGTGGAAACATCGAATGCGGCGGATGCATGTTCAACAGGCTTGCTCTAGTCAATGCGACCAGCCATATCCCGTCAGAGAGCATCCCCCACTGGAGTCCGAGAAGTTCGGCTTCGAGCATCGTGAGCTTGTATGGGGTGTCGAACACCGCGATGCCGTGCTTATAGGGAACGTCCGCGACGTCGATTTTGCGTGTCGAAGCTGTCCGCGCGTCGGCGAACACCGCGTGGCACACCCGCCCGTCAATCGCATACGGCAACGCCTGCGCGGCGTGCTCCAACGCCTGCGTCGCCTGCGCAACCGTCTCCGCCTTTCCGGCGACGGCGGCGTGATCGCCGATGGTCTTCCAGTGTCCCAACAGCAGCCGCTTGCTCCGCTCCAGCTCGGCGGCGCGATTGGTAGTGCTGCGACGATTGCGCTTCGACATTTGCTCACCCTAAGTGACGCCATCCGACACACCTCGCACACGGAGTCCGGCGTCAGCGAACTACTTTGCCGCGCAGCACGATCCGCTTCGGGGCGCGCACCGCGCGCAGGTCGAGGCGGGGGTCGGCGTCGTAGACGACCAGGTCGCCCAAGCCCTCGTCGAAACCGAGCCACTCGCGGGCGCCCCAGCTCGCGGCGGCCAGCACGTCCGCAGCGGGCATCCCGGCCTGCTCGTGCAACAACAGCATCTCCTCGGCGGCCAGGCCGTGGTCGATGCCGCCTCCGGCGTCGGTGCCCACGTAGATCGGCACGCCGGCCTCGCGGGCTTGGCGCACCACGTCGGGAAAACCCGCCTTCAGCGCTCGCATGTGGTCGGCGTAGGCGGGGAATTTCGGCTGCGCGGTGTCGGCGATGTCGTCGAAGGTGGCGATGTTGATCATGGTGGGCACCAGCGCGGTTCCCTGCCGGGCCATCTGGTCGATCAGGTCGGTCGACAGACCGGTGCCGTGCTCCACCGAATCCACTCCGGCGCGCACGACCGCCTCAACACCCTCCTCGCTGAAGGTGTGCACCGCGACCTTCGCGCCCGCCTGGTGGGCGGCGTCGATCGCCGCGGCCAGCACGTCGGCGTCGTAGGTAGGCCCCAAATCGCCGGCGCCGCGGTCGATCCAGTCGGCCACCAGCTTGATCCAGCCCCCTCCGAGCTTGGCCTGTTCGGCGGCGCGCAGCGGCAGCTCTTCGGGCGTGCACTCGATCGCGATGCCCCGCAGGTAGCGGCGGGGCGGCGCGAGGTGGCGTCCGGCCCGCACCAGTCGCGGCAGATCGAGGTGAGCCTCCAGCTCCGGGTACGGGTAGGGCGATCCGGCGTCGCGGATCGCCAGCACCCCGGCCTCGCGGTCGGTCAGCGCCAGCTCGCGGGCCTCTTCGAGGCTCGCGATCGGCTCCGCGCCGCGTTTGATCCCGATGTGGCAGTGCGCGTCGGCCAAACCCGGCAGGGCGTACCCGTCCGTCGCGATCGTGACCGCGTCGGGAATCGGCTCGAAGGTCAGCCGGTCGCCGTGGATGTAGACGTCGCGCCGCGTGTCGTCGGGAAGCCACACCACGCGGGCGTGCAAAGGCTTGTCGTCTGTCACGACGAGAAGACTATTTCTTCTTCTTGCCCTTCTTGGACTTGCCGCCGCCGAGTTTGGAGAAGTCCAGGCCGGGCACGCCCTCGGAACCCTCCATCGCTCCGGGGTCGGCGCCAGCGGGGAGCTGCGGCATTCCGCCGGGAGGCATCCCCGGCATTCCGCCCGGGGGCATGCCGGGCATTCCGCCGGGCATTCCTCCCCCGCGGCTGCCTCCGCGCGACTTGCGGACGACCTTGCCCTTCTTGCCCTTGCGCTTGATGTTGGGCGACTTGGTGGCCTTGCGCCCGCCGCCGGGCAGGCCCATCATGCCGCCCATCTGCTGCATCATCTTCTGCGCTTCGTGGAAGCGCGTCAGCAGCTGGTTGACGTCGCTGACGGTGACGCCCGAGCCGTTGGCGATGCGCAGCCGTCGCGAGCCCTTGATGACCTTGGGCTCGGTGCGCTCATGCGGGGTCATGGACCGGATGATCGCGGTGACCTTGTCGAGGTGCTTGTCGTCGACGTCGGCGATCTGGTCCTTCATCTGGTTCATGCCCGGCATCATGCCCAGCAGGTTGCCGATGGGGCCCATCTTGCGGACCGCCTGCAGCTGGTCGAGGAAGTCGTCGAGAGTGAAGGCGGTTCCGCTGAGCAGCTTGTCGGTCATGCGCTGCTTTTGATCGTCTTCGAAGGCCGTCTCGGCCTGCTCGATCAGCGTCAGCACGTCGCCCATGCCCAGGATGCGCGAGGCCATCCTGTCCGGGTGGAAGACGTCGAAGTCTTCGAGTTTCTCGCCGACGGAGGCGAACATGATCGGGCAGCCGGTCACCTGCCGCACCGAAAGCGCGGCGCCGCCGCGCGCGTCGCCGTCTAGTTTCGACAGCACGACGCCGGTGACGCCGACTCCGTCGCGGAACGCCTCGGCGGTGGTCACCGCGTCCTGGCCGATCATCGCGTCGATGACGAACAGCGTCTCGTCGGGATCGATCGCGTCGCGGATGGCCGCGGCCTGGGCCATCATCTCCTCGTCGACGCCAAGCCGGCCGGCGGTGTCGACGATGACGATGTCGCGGGCCTGGCGCTCGGCGTGGGCAAGGGACTCCTTGGCCACCGCGACCGGGTCGCCCACGCCGCTTCCGGGCTGCGGGGCGTACACCTCGACGCCGGCGCGCTCGCCGAGCACCTTCAGCTGCTCGACGGCGTTGGGGCGCTGCAAGTCGGCGGCCACGAGCATCGGCTGGTGGCTTTGCTCCTTGAGCCACTTGGCGAGCTTGCCGGCCAGCGTGGTCTTGCCGGCACCCTGCAGACCGGCGAGCATGATCACCGTCGGCGGGGTCTTGGCGAACTGCAGCCGGCGCGATTCGCCGCCGAGAACCGCGACGAGCTCCTCGTTGACGATCTTGACGACCTGCTGCGCCGGGTTGAGCGCCTTGGAAAGGTCGGCGGCCCGGCAGCGCTGCTTGACGCTGTGGATGAACGCCTTGACCACCGGCAGCGCGACGTCGGCTTCCAGCAGCGCCATGCGGATCTCGCGCGCGGTGGAGTCGATGTCGGAGTCGGAGAGTCGACCCTTGCTGCGCAGCGAGTCGAGGATTCCGGACAGGCGCTCGGACAGGGAGTCAAACACGCGGGTTCTTCCTTAAACAGGCGGGATTCAACACGTCGGCGTCGCAGCCGGAAGCGACCCGACGGCTCAGACACGTCCTTCGAGCTTAACGGGCGCTTCGAGCGACCTGAGGCAGAGTCGCGCGGCTCGGGGCGCCGCGTACGCCCCGGGCCGCGCGATCGTCGCCGCCTCAGCTGTGTCGGCGGCTGTCGCGCGTTACTTGTCCGCGCTGACCAGCTCGCCGCGCTGCGCGGCGTCCTCGGTCTTTTCCGCGCTCGCCGGCGTCTCCTCGTCGTGGTCGGCGAAGCCGTTGCCGTTGGCGGGAAGGTCGTAGGCGGACTCGGCGTGCTCGGCGGTGTCGATGCCCGCCAGCTCGACCTCGGAGGCCACCCGGACTCCGGTGGTCAGCTTCAGCGCCAGTCCGATGACCAGCGCCACGACGAAAGAGAACCCGCCGACGGCCAGCACGGCCGCGGTCTGGATCCCCAGCAGGGACGCGCTGCCGCCGTAAAGCAGCCCGGCGCTGCCGTCGGACAGCTGCGGCATGGCGAACACGCCGAGCAGTATCGAGCCGAGCGCTCCGGCGACCAGGTGCAGACCGACCACGTCGAGGGCGTCGTCGTATCCCAGACGGTGCTTCAAAGCGATCGCCAGGGGGCACACGGCGCCGGCGACGACGCCAAGCGCCAGGGCGCCGAGCGGCTCGACGTACGCGGCGGCCGGGGTGATGGCCACCAGGCCGGCGATCACGCCGGAACAGGCGCCCAGCACCGAGGGTCGGTTGCCGCGGACGCGGTCGACCGCGAGCCAGGCCAGGATGGCCGCGCCGGTGGCGACCTGCGTGTTGAGCAGGGCGAGTCCGGCCACGCCGTCGGCGGCAAGCGCCGAGCCGGCGTTGAAGCCGAACCAGCCGAACCACAGCAGTCCGGTGCCGAGCATGACCATGGGCAGGTTGTGGGGGGCGAAGTTGCCGTTCTTCCAACCGAGTCTGCGTCCCACCACGAGGGCGAGCGCCAGGGCCGCGGCGCCGGCGTTGACGTGCACGGCCGTGCCTCCGGCGAAGTCGAGCACGCCCATCTGCTGGACGAAGCCGCCGCCCCAGACCCAGTAGGCCACCGGGAAGTAGACCACCGAGACCCACACGATCGAGAAGATCAGCCACGCGTTGAACTTCATGCGGTCGGCGACGGCACCGCTGACCAGCGCGACGGTGATGATCGCGAACATCAGCCCGAAGGCGACCCCGACGGAAACGGGCAGACCGTCGGCGTCGATCGTCGTCAAAACGCCGCGCAGGCCGACTTCGGAGAAGCCGCCCATGAACGCGTTTCCCTCACTCGCGGCGACGCTGAATCCGAAAAGGACCCACAACACGCTCACCGCGCCAAGCGCGGCGAGGCTCTTCATCATCATGTTGACGACGCTCTTCGCGCGCGTCATTCCGCCGTAGAACAGGGCGAGGCCCGGGGTCATCAACAAGACCATGGCGGCCGAGACCAATATCCACGCGGTATTTCCGGCATTGACGTCGGGCATGCCGCCTCCTTCGATTGGTTGCCGTTGTCGTGGTCGAAGCGGGGCGACGCTGCCCGGCGATATGACCGTCAGCTTGAAGGAGCGGTGTTTCCGAAGCCGCTCGGCAATGTTAAGAGTTCGGGCCGTCGTGTTTCAGACATGTAAAAACCACATTTTTGGAAGGTTTATTCAGACAAATCGATACGGACCGGGGATGGCGCTTCGTCCGGACGTTCGGCAGAATGTGGCGAATCCGTTGCACGACCGGCGAATCGGAGTTGTATGAAAACCGGCGACATGTTGGGGCACCGCTATCGGCTGAAGCAGCACATAGCCGGAGGAGGCATGGGCGATGTCTGGCGGGCCGACGACACGGTATTGAACCGCACCGTCGCGGTCAAAGTGCTGAGATCCGCCTACGCCGACAATGACCGATTCCGCGAGCAGTTCCGCCAAGAAGCCCTGGTCATCGCCACGTTGCGCCACCCGGGAATTGTCAATGTATTTGACTACATCGAAGAACGGCACGAGAATTCCATCGGCGCCTATCTGGTGATGGAGTACATCGACGCCCCGCCGCTTTCGCGACTGCTGCGAGAAGGCGGCCCGATGGACCACGAGACGGTGATGTCGATCGTCGCGCAGTCCTCCGAGGCGCTGCACGCCGCCCACTCGGCCGGGGTCGTGCACCGCGACGTCAAGCCGGCCAACATTCTGGTGCGCAAAGACGGCGAGGTGGTGCTCGTCGACTTCGGCCTGGCCCGCGCGCACGGCAGCGCCGCGTGGGACAAGGAGTCGGTGTCGGGCACCGTCTCGTACATCTCGCCCGACCAGCTGTGGGACGACCCGCTGACCGGCGCCAGCGACATGTACTCGTTGGGGGTGGTGGCTTACGAGTGTCTGGCCGGCGACGGCCCCTTCAACTCTCCCACGGTCGACACGATTCTCGAAGGTCACCGCAACCACACGCCGCCGCCGCTGCCCGACGAGATTCCCGACGACGTGGCCAGCTTCGTGCTGCGGGCGCTTTCGAAAAAGCCGATTCAGCGCTGGGACTCCGCCGCCGACATGGCCGCCCAGGCGCGTCGCATCCTAGGAGGGGAGGCGCCGGCTCCGGCGCCCGAGGCGACGCCCAAGGACGTCGGGCTGCGCGACGCCTCGCCCGACGAGTCCGACTACTGGGACCCGCCGTCTCCGCCGTCGAAAACCACCGTCGCCGACGTGGAGAACCTGCCGCAGCCCGAGGCGACCAGGGCGCTGGACGCCGTGTCGCCTCCGCCCGAGACCGGCCCGCCCCCGGTCGCCGAGGCCGCCGAGCCGCCGCGTCGCCGTCGCAAGCTGGTCCTCGTCGCCTGCATTCTGGCGGCGGCGCTGTGCCTGGGCGCGGTGGCGACGCAGCTGCCGTGGGGCGGCATGGGCGCGGGCGGACCGGGGAGCACCTCCGGCGACTCGGACGCCGACTCCGTCGCGGGCGAGGACGGGGTCCCCGTGCCCGGCGACGACGGCTCGTCGTCGGATCGAGAACCCGGCGAGGCCGAGGAGAACTCCGACGGCACGTCTTCTTCGTCGCCGTCGAAGACGCCCGACGACGGAGACGACGACGGGGATGGCGACGACGGCGGGGACGGCGACGACGGTGACGGCGGAGACGACGAGCCCGATCCGACGGTGCCGAACGTGGTGGGCATGGACCGCGGGGCGGCCGAAGGCGAGCTGCGGGACGCCGGATACAACGTGAGCGTCGAGTACACCGGCAACGGCAAGGAAGAGTGCCCGGTGCACGATCAGTCCCCGGACGGCGGCGCGTCCGAGCCCGGAGGCGCGACGGTGACGATCACAGTGAAGAACGTCGGCAACATCAAGCACTGCGACGACTAAGACCTCTAAGGCCGCCGACCCGGTCAGCTCGCGTTGAACCGGTACAGGTCGTGCTCGCGCATCAGCGTCACGACCTTGTCGGTGTAATCGGGATCGGTGGCGTACCCGGCCTTGTGGACTTCGCTGATGAACTTGTCGGCGTCGTCCGTGTAGTCGAAGGCCTTGTCGTAGCGCGAGCTCTCGTAAAGCTTGCGCCCGTGGTCGGCGAAGGAGTCGGCGACCGAGTCGTAGGAGCGGAACCAGTCCTTGACGTCGAAGCAGCCGTCGTCGTCGCATTCGCGGGTGTCGTGCTCGACGCAGCCGGCGGCGACGGGGCCGGGGTCTTTGTCGTGGCACTTCATGCCGAAGTAGTTGTTCGCCTCGCGCGCCAGCTCGCTTTCGCCCCAGCCCGACTCGAGGATGGCCTGCGCGACGGTCACCGAGGCGGGCACGCCGTACTGCTCCTGGCTCGGCTGGGCGCTGCTTCCCGACGACTCGACGAACGCGTCGCGGTCGCCGGCCGCGGCCGTCCCGCCCGCGGCGGTCAGGGCGACCGCCGCCGCCACGACCGCGACAATCGTCCACTTCACCACACGTTTCAACCCGGACCTCCTCGGCGACGCCTCATCGCAGTATGCGCCTCGGGAGACCGGAATGGACGAAGGCGCGCGGTCGGAGGCGTCGACGGCCCCGAAGGTCTTCTTGACTCTATATAAAGATGATCTATACTTCCGTGTCATGCCATCCATGCGAGAACCCACCTTTCACATCCTGACGGCGCTCGCCGATCAGCCCCGGTACGGCTACGACGTGATCCAGGAGGTCGCCAAGCTCTCCGACGGACGGGTGCGGCTGCAGGCGGGCACCTTGTACGCGGCCCTGGATCGCCTCGGCGACGAAGGGCTGATCGAGGTGCAGCGCGAAGAGGCGGTGCGCGGGCGGCTGAGGCGCTACTACCGACTCACCTGCCAGGGCGGCCACGCGCTGGCCGCCGAGATCGACCGGATGCGCATCGACGCCGCCGCCGCGGAGCGGGGCCTGCGAACCCGGACGCGTCCGGCCGGACCGGAGGTGGCGCCGGCATGAGCGGCGAAACCGAGGCGACGACCGAGGCTCGCCTGGAACGCCGGCTGCGGCGTCTGATGTGGAGCTACCCGCGGTCGTACCGGCGACACCGCGGAGAGGAAATGCTGACCACCGCTTTGGAAGAGGCCGAGCCCGGCCGCGCCAAGCCGTCCCGCCGACAAGCCCGCGACCTCGTCTGGGGCGGAATTCGCTGTCGCCACCGCGTCCGAGGCGGCGGCGTCGCCGTGACGCTGGCGGTCATGGCCGCGCTGACGTGCGGGGTGGCCGTCGGGTGCGCGGCGGCGTGGGCGGCGTGGCAGCCAAGCGGCTCACTGCCCGACGCCGCGGACACCCAGGCCATAGCCGCTGAAGCCTTCCCCAGACTGGAACCGGAGACCGTCGAGCGCAGCGACGAACTCTTCGCCTACGAGATCGACCTCCGCGAATCCGTCGAGCCCGACCCGGATCCCGATTCAGAAGTCCATTTGATGGGCGCGGACGACTACTACCCCGGTCACGTGGCGTTTCGCTACTTCTCCCCCGACGAGATCACCGAGGAATGGCGAGACCAGCTGCGAACCGTCGAGGAGCGTCTGTGCTCACACGGCTGGGACGTCGCCCACGCCGAGCGGCGCGATGTCGCCTACCACCCCGACGGGCCAGAAGGCAGCGAAGAACACGCCGTCGAGCACGAGGTCACGGCGGTGCGAGACGGCCTGATGCTGGAAATCGACGCGAACGAGAGCAGCGGCCCGTGGATCCACATGAACCTATCCCGCCTCGAGCCGGCGACGGCGCGCCCGGCACTCGCCGTCGGAACGATCCTGGGCTTGTGGGCGGGCTGGCTGCTGGCGGCGGCCCTTTCGCGGCAGGTCATGGCGGGCAGCCCCCTGCGCAGAAGCCTGGCGATGTTCCTGGGCTACACGGCAGTCCCGTTCGCCGCGCTGCCGATGCTGCGCACCGTGATTCACTTCGGCTGGCTGTTCGCCACGCCGAGACTGGACGGCATGGAGAACCCGCCGTGGACCGCGTTCACGCTGTACCTGTTCCTTCCGTTGAGCCTGATCGCCACGCTGATCGCGCTCGCCGCGATCGTCGTCGCCGTGCTCCCGCGGCGGCGGACCGCGACGCGTCCCGCGGAAGCGGAGGTCGCGACGCGCTGAACGGAACCCGCGTGGCTGGCGTGTCCTGGATAATCTGTCGTCCATGAAGCCCAGACGCTGGATTCCCGTCCTGCTCCTCGCCGCCATGATCGTGCTCGGAAACGGCTACAGCGGCGTGGTGATCTGGACATTCACCTCCGGAGAGTCGACCACGGCCGTCGTGGACGACTGTCGTCGCGGCGGCGAAGACGCCGACTGCTTCGGCACGTGGGTCGACGCCTCCGGGGAGTCGCAGGACGGGGAGATCGTCGGAACCGCCGGCGGCGACGTCGGCGAGGAGATTCCGATTCGAATCGGGCCGTTCGGCGCCTATGCCGACAAGGCGCACGTGATGTGGCTGCGGATGTGGCCGGGGGGTGTCGTCGACGTGGGCATTCTGGGCGCGCTGATCCTGCTTCCGCTGTTCCTCGCCGGCGGGGCGCGCGCCGCCAAGCGGCTGCGGGCCGAAGCCGCGCCCGGCAGCAGGATCTGGAAAATGTCGCGGTCCTCCATCGACGACGACGGCGGCCCGATCGTGTCGATAGTCCGCCACACGCGCACCAGCGCCGAGCTGACGTCGCCGCAAGGCCTGCCGCTGTTCAAGCTCGAAGGCGTCGACGACAAGCCGCGCGTGGTCGGGGTCAGACGTGCCGACGGAGCGCCGGTGGGGTCGGTGCGACGCGAACTCGACGCGCCCGGCAGCGCTCCGCCGCCGAAGTTCACCCTGTTCGGCCCCATGGGCGCCGTGGTGGGCCAGGCGACCATGAAACTGGGACTGCGGTCTCGCGTCGAGTTCCTCACGCCCGAGGGCGTCCCGCTCGGCACGATGGTGTTTGCCGCGCCGGTGGCGATTCGCGTCGAACCGCACACCGACAGGCAGGCCGAAGCCCTGCTGCAGGCGTTCGCCGCCAGCCACGAATGGCTGATGGAGCACAACGTGTCCATACCGGACCGCACGACCACGTAGCCGAACCGGTCGGGCGAAAATCTCTCGATCGCGCACAGCGGATTGATCTAGGCTGGCCGCTGTCTACGCATCGGCGGCGTTCGAGGAGCAGCCTCATGACCGAACTCGAGTCCGAACCGGATCAGCCGCCGGTCATGCCTGCCTCCGGCCCCGCGCGGCGGCGCGCTGTCGTAGTGTTCGCGGCGTCCACGCTCGTCGGGGGTTTCTTTTTCCTCGCGCCGATTCGAGTCGAGGGCCGCTGGACGATTCCCTTCGACGTGGCGGTCAGCGCCGTCCAGGATCGCCTGCCGCAGGCGGTGTCGGCGTACTCGGCGTTCGTGATCGTGCTCGCGGCGCTGGTCAGCGTCCTGGCGGCGTGGCAGCACCGCCGCGCGGCCTTTCTCGGCCGCTTCGATTTGTCGTATTTCCACACCGGCCCGACGTTTCTGGCGCTTCGGGTGCTCGGCGCGGTGCTCGCGATCCTCGTCTACTTCCAGATCGGACCGTCGGCCGTCCTCGACGAGTCCGCCGGCGGGCTCATCTTCGGCACGCTGATCGCCTCGGTCGCGGTGATCGTCCCGATCGGGGCGGTGTTCGTCACGCTGTTCGTCGCCTTCGGCGCCCTGGAGTTCGTCGGGACGTTCGCCCGACCGATCATGCGTCCGCTGTTTCGCGTGCCTGGACGCGGCGCGCTCGACGGCGTGGCGTCGTTCGTGGGCAGCTACTCGGTCGGCCTCTACGTCACCAACCTGATGTACAAGCAGGGCCGCTACACGGCTCGCGAAGCCGCCGTCATCGCCACCTGCTTCTCCACGGTGAGCATAGGCTTCGTCGCCGTGGTTACGTCCACTCTAGACATAATGGCGTACTTCCCGCTGGTGTTCCTGTCGACGACCCTCGTGACGTTCGCGCTCGGCGTGATCTTGTGCCGGTTGCCGCCTCTGTCGACCAAGCCCGACTCCTACGCGGCCACGCCGCAGCCGGAGCGGCAGTACCGAGGCAACATCGCCCGGCACGCCGTCGTCGAGGCGGTCGCGTCGGCGGCCAAGGCCGGACCGGTGCACCGGGAGCTCGGCCGCGGACTCGTCGGCGGTTTCAAACTCTCCATGACGATCCTGCCGACGATCATGTCGGTGGGCCTGATCGCGGTTCTCGTCGCCGAGCACACCCCGCTTTTCGGCTGGCTCGGCAAACCGGTCGAGCCGCTGCTTGCACTGCTCGGCATTCCCGACGCCGACGTCGTCGCGCCGGCTTCGCTGATCGGCGTGACGGAGATGTTCCTGCCGGCGCTGATTTCGATCGGCGTGGCGGTGGAGGCGAAGTTCTTCATCGCGGTGCTGTCGATTTCGCAGCTGCTGTTCTTCTCGGCGACCATCCCGCTGCTGCTTGAGCTGGACGTGCCGATCAAACTGCGCGACTGCCTGGCGCTTTTCGCGCTGCGCACGGCGATCGCCATACCGCTGACGGCGGGCTTGACCCACCTGGTTTTCGCCTTCTGACGCCGCCTCAGACGTATAGGACGGTGAAGGGTTCCCACGGCAGGTTGCGGATCACCCAGAACGCGCCCCAGGCGATGAGGAAGTTGACCGCGAGCGCCGGCGTGATGCGGAACTTGGGCAGCTTCCATCTGAAGTTCGGGAAGACGCGTCGCTGCGCCCAGGCGAGATACACCAGCACCAGGATCGGCGCGGCGAACAGCGCGATCGCGTGGTGGCGGGCCGCCTCGGGGAGGTTCATCGTCAGGACGTAGTAGAAGGCCCGCGTGCCGCCGCATCCCGGACAGTCGAAGCCGGTGACCAGCTTGAACGCGCAGGTCGTGCCGCCGACGTTGTCGGTCGGGTCGGTGGCCAGCACCAAGCCGGCCGCTCCGGCGAAGCACCCGGCCAGCGCCGCGGGGGCCACCCACGCCGGGCTAGTCGTCAGCTTGCGGAACAACCTGACGATTTTCTTCTCGGGCGGGCGATCCGGTTCGCTCTGCCACGCCGGGCCGTGGTCGTGAGGCGGCGTGTCGCGCACGGCCGGGATCTCCTGGGTCTGGTCCGGCGCCGGCCGAGGCGGGGCCGCGACCGCCGGCCCGCTCGCGGCGTGCGCGTGCGGGCTGGGCTTCTGCTTGCGGATCACCGGCAGCTGCTGAGTACGTGCCGACATCATGTCGCTCATCGCGGGCTAAATCCTTTTGGAGGCGGCGACGTTTCGGTGCCACTGTACCGCCGCGACGCTCGGAGGCTGTGTCATCACCCTTGCGAAGCCGCCAACGCGGCCGTCAACGCCGGGGCGAGATCGCCGCGCACCGGGGCGGCGACGTCGCTCAGGCCCAGCCAATCGGCCATCACGCGCAGCTCGGCGGCCAGCTCGGCCGCCACGTCCCCGGCCGTGCCGTCGACGCTCGGCTCGGCCCAGACCGCCGGCACCCGCAGCACTCCGCCCGCCCGGTCGGCCTTGAGGTCGACGCGGGCGACGAGCCGGTCGCCGAGCAGGAACGGCAGCACGTAGTAGCCGTGGCGGCGCTTCGGCGCCGGGACGTAGATCTCAAGCCGGAAGTCGAACCCGAACAGGCGGCTCACCCTGCTGCGCTCCCACAGCAGCGAGTCGAACGGGCCGATCAGCGCCGCGGCGTCGATGCGGCGCGGGATTCGCGCCGCCGGGTCGAGATATCCAGGTGTCCGCCCC
>JBOGDN010000256.1:0-6251 GCA_050742995.1 Stackebrandtia sp.
GCGCAGGCCCGGGTGGCCGTCGGGGAGGCTGCGCCGCAGCACCCACCAACTCGCCGCCAGACAGGCCGCGATCAGCGGCCACGTCAACGCGACCCTGGCCGCGGCCAGCGCGCCCGTCAACGCCAACGCCCACAGCGGCAGGAACACCGCCAGCCGCAGCACGTACTGACCCACCCACACCCAGCTGGCCCGCCCGTAGGCCCGCAGCAGCGCCGGGTCGCGCCGCCACGCGGTCTTCTGCCGCAGCGCCACGCCCACGACCACGCCAAGCAGCGGCCAGTGCACCACGATGCTGATCGCCCACGCCAACGCGCTGGCGCCGTTGCTGAGCAGCTGCAGCAAAAAGAAGTCCTGCGCCCGGCCGGTGTAAAGCGCGATCATGCCGGCCACGCACACTCCCGCCAGGCCCACCAGCACCGAGCGCGGCTTGGCCCTGCGACTGAGCCTCCACGCGGCCACCGCCGCCCCGACCACGACCGCGACGGCCACGCCCCAGCCCACCGACTGGCCCGTCGCCCACCAGCCGACCCCGAACGCCAGCGGCGGCAGCGACGCGTCCATCGCGCCGCGACGTCCTCCCAGCAACGTCGACAGCGACTCGATACGGTCGTCGACGTGCGCGGTCACCTGATCACCCTAATCGGCGAGCTCATTGAAAGTTAGGCAAGCCTAATCGATCTGCTCCCACGATGCGGTGACAGGCTAGGCCGCCTCACCGGGCTCGGCGCGACGATGGCAATATGCGCTAGATGCTGGGTACGAAACGCTTGACGGACGAGCAGCTGGTCAAGCTGCTGCGTCGGATCCAGCGCGTGGATTTCGGCCGATGGGGACAAGCCGATGTGACCAAAGCCATCAAAGGTCTCGGCTGGGAGCTGCAGCACGGCGAGATCGACGTGGGGATGTGGCGCGCGGAAACCGGGTACGACACCGGTGCGGCCATCGTCGACAGAGTGCCTTCGCAGGCGGGAATTCGCACCGTCCACGAGTTCTACTCGGTGGAGCTGATGCTGCTGCGCTCGGCGGTGCGCGGCGAGGCGGGGGAGAACCACCGCACGATCGTGTTCCGCGAGGTGCTGCGGGCCATGCTCTCGGAGTTCGGCCCGCCGCACGTGCGCGGCGGCGACGGCGGCCCCTGGGTGCGCTGGCGCGACGACCAGCTCATCGTGGAGCTGCACCTGCGGCGTTTCCACGGTGGAGTCGCCCTGCGGCTGCTTGCCACCGAATCGCTTGAGCAACTGGAGGCCAAGAGCGTCAGCCGCGGCGACGTGTCGGGCTGGACGGCTTTCTCGCAGCGCCGCGAACATCCGCCGGAGCCGGCCGTCTCCGACTTCGGGGAGTTCACCGCCCGCCTGTCGGGGATGCTGGGAGACATCGCCGGCGACGTGCCCGTCGTGGACACAGAAGGCACCGTCGTCTTGCGCACCGGCGACTGGTCGGCCCGCTACGTGCTGGCCACGGTCGACGGAGGCATTCGGGTGGAGGCGTCGGCCGCCGTCAAAGGACAGTATCGAGACGGCGTGGCCCAGTTGGCGCGTATGGGTTTCCGGCAGCCGAGCGGACGCGTCCCCAACTGGTCGCGTCAGTTCGAGGACGGCGGCAGGGAGTCCACCTCCACGGCCGCGCACATGATGGTGGACGCCCTGCGCGCCTTCGGCGTCGAGGACCTGTTCGACATCGTCTACGACGCGTACACCGCCGACGGCGAGCGCATGTATCTCCCGGTGCTCGGCATCGCCGGCGCCGACCAGATGGGCTGACCCGGCCGCCGCCTCACACCGTCTCCGCCTTCACATCGGGGCTCCCATGGCCCGCCGCACCTGCCGCAACGTGGCGTCGGCCGTCTCGTTGACCCGCGCCGCGCCGTCGCGCAGAATCTGACGCACTTGGGCCGGATCCGCGGCGAACTCCCGTCGTCGACGTCGAATCGGCGCGAAGTACTCGTTGACGGCCTCCGTCGCGAGTCGTTTCAACGTGGCCGCGCCGCGATCCCCGATCTCTTCGGCGACTTCGTGCGGGTCGCGTCCGGTGCACAGCGCCGTCAGCAGCAGCAGGTTCGACACGCCCGGACGGCTGTCCGGATCGTATTGAACGCGCGGTTCGGCGTCGGTGACCGCGGCCTTGAGGAGGCGCGCGGTCTCGTCGGCGTCGGCGGCAAGCGGGATCGAGTTGCCGCTGCTCTTTCCCATCTTCCGCGCGTCGGCGCCAAGCAGGCGCGGCGCCTGCGACAGCAGCGCCCGCGGTTCGGCGAAGAGCGGACCGTACCTGGCGTTGAAGCGACGCGCCACGGTGCGCGCGACCTCAAGGTGCGGCAGCTGATCTTCGCCTACCGGCACCAGATTGGCGTGACAGGAAAGGATGTCGGCGGCCTGATGCACCGGATACGTCAGCATGAGCCCGCTGACCGCCCGCCGCCCGGAGGCGGCGATCTCCTCTTTGACCGTCGGGTTGCGCTGCAGCTCGGCGACGGACACCAGGCTCAAAAACGGCAGCAGCAGTTGATTGAGCGCGGGGACGGCGCTGTGGGCGAATATCGTCGACCGCTCGGGTGTGAGGCCGACCGCCAGATAGTCCAGCACCAGGCCCTCGACGTGCGCGGCGACGTCGTCCGCCACGTCGCGATCGGTGATCACCTGGTAGTCGGCGACGAGGACGAACATGTCCACGCCCTGATTTTGCAGCCTGACCCGATTCTGCAGGCTGCCGAAATAATGTCCGACGTGCAGCGTCCCGGTGGGACGGTCGCCGGTGAGCACGCGGAAGTCGTGCGGCGCGGCCAGCACCGCTTCGGGCAGCTCGAGCGTGTTCGCGGTTCGGGCGAGAGTGGATGTCACGGTGTCTCCTCGGATTCGAGGGCCGCGCGGACGGACGGCGAATCGGGAGAAACACCACGGGCCGTCTCGCTGACGGCCCGGATGGGTTTGAGTATGCGTCGGGGACCGTCCTAAGACGGCTGCCAGTTGCCAAAAACTGATCGACGCATGCCACAGAGGATAGCACCGCCGGGGCGGCGGCGCCGATTCGAAAGTCGTGCTGCTGTCACGTGCGTTCGGGCGTCAGGGAATGATCGGCAACGGTCGGATGCGGATGGATTCTTCGGTCAACACGACCATGGCGCCGCTCAACAGATCAGCTTCGAAGCTGGGGAGATTCGCGAGAATGATCTTGGCTTGCTGGCCGGCGCGTCGATCCGCCAGTCTGCGAATCAGGAGCACCGACGGCGTGGTGGCCTGTTCGAATGCGAGCAAAGCGCCGAAATCCGTGTCCGCAGAGATCAGCACTTGGCCTTCGACGCGTGCTTTGGCCAGCACTTCCGGTCCAGAGCCGCTTGCATGCCGTAGCTGCGAAGATGTGTCGCATTGTGGCCCGTCGCGTTCAACAGATCCGCGAGGGCGGGCGACAGGTTGTTGTCGATCAAAAATTTCATGCGGCCGCGTGTCGAAGCGGAAGCTCACGTTCTTTGAGAGCTTCCGCCGCGTACAGGAGGGCTTGATGAACGTCCTCGAGCTGCAAGTCCGGCAACTCGTCGACGATTTCTTCAGGCGACATGTTGTCGGCCACCATCGCGACGACGGTCGTCACGGGAATTCTCAACCCTCGGATGACAGGTTGACCGCCCATCATCATGGGATTGGTGGTGATCCGATCGAACATCATGGCCCGATCATAATCGGCCGGCGCTCCGCCGTCTTGCGGATAAGCCCCGCATGTCGCCGGGGCGGCGGCGTGGATTGGGAAATCTCGGCCGCCGCCCCGGCGAGGGACGTGCGTTTGACTGTCGGAGGGGTTACAGGCCCATGAGCTGGGCGATGCCGTCGGCGTGTCCTTGGGCGGCGGCGGTGATGAAGGCCGGGTCTTTGAGCCTGTCGGCGTCGGCCGCGGTGTCGATGAACAGGTTTTCGGTGAGGATCGCGGCCATCGCGGTCTCGCGCAGCACGTGGAAGTTGGCGGTCTTCTGGCCGCGGTCGGTGACCCCGCCCATTTTCGCCATTATCGCGGGGTGCAGGATGTTGTGCGCGTTGACCGTGTCGGATCCGGCGCTGGGGTGTCGGTAGCTCTCGAAGCCGGTGCCGCCGCCGGAGTTGATGTGGATGCTGACAAAGAAATTGGCGCCCCAGGAGTTGGCGTCGCTGGTGCGCTGGTCGAGGCTGACCGTGGCGTCGTCGGTGCGGGACATGCGGGTCTCGACGTCGAAATTCGACGTCAGAATGTGGTTCACCTGCAGCGAGATGTCGAGGGTGAGGGCCTTCTCCTCCAGCCCGTTGCCCACGGCGCCGGAGTCGGAGCCGCCGTGCCCGGGATCGATGTACAGCTTGGGCGCGCGGGTGTCGGCGAAGGCCTTGCCGGCGCCGAGCGGAACCGCCGCCGCGCCGAAGGCGGCTACGGCGATCAGGGCATGTCGTCGCGTGATACGTGTGCCGGACATATATACGCCTCTCAAGATTTGGGGGTGACGACCGCTTTCGCGTGACGTGCCCTACATGGTGGCGTGTGTATTTACGACAGTCAATTCGCTTAATCTGCATTTATGCGAGGGATATAGCCGAAAGTCGATACTTTCGGTGTCGGGACCTTTACTCTTGTGTTCGAGAAGCGGTTAAGCCGCGCCCGCCGGCGCGCAGTTTGCGCAGCAAGAGACGGGGGTCGCCCAGCTTCGCGCGCAGGCGGCGTTCCAGGCCCGCGATAGGGGTTAGATTCTGAGGCGCCCTGGGGTCTTTGTGGGGCGAGGAAGCGAGACGCGGCAGAACGGCGGTCGAGGCGTCGGCCAGATCGACCACGGCGTCGATGTGAAGATCGGCGGCGGCTTCCAGCCGGGCGATCCCCGCCCAGGAGCCGTCGCCTCCGCCGGGAAGCCGCAGATACCAGCTGTGGCGTTGCCAGGTGGTGCCCAGCAGGAACACCGGCGTGCGCTCGCCGGGAGCGAGCTTGTCGACGATCAGCGACTGCTGGTCGGGCAGGTAACGCCGTTGGTGCGACTTGATATAGCCGACCGCGCGACGCAGCCGGTCGCGGCGGCGCAGCGCGCCGTCGATGACGAGCAGGTCGGCGGCGGCGGGCTCGGCCGCCGAGGCGATCTCGACCTCCAGATCGGTCAGTCGATCCTGGACGGCGTTGACCAGGTCGCCGGGGTCTTCGGCGCGCGCCCGGCGCGGCGGATAGCCGGCGGCGCCGGAAGGAGACGAGGCGAAATGCTCGGCGTCCACGCCGCTGAACAGCCCGCGCTCCACCCGGTCCACGGCCACGGTCGCGTTCGGCGAATCGCACCCCAGGTCGCACACGACGACGCCGGCGGCGTACGACGCGCACAGCCCCGGCTGCGGCGGGCGGCCGTCCACGGCGATGTCCACACGGGCGTCGATCCGCCGCACGCCGTCCACAAGCAGCACCCGCTGCGGCGTCGCCGCCGCTGCGCGCGCCGCAACCGGCGTCCAGTCGTCGGAGTGCTTCTCCAGGTCCAAGTCGAGCTGTGCCCGACTGGCCTCGGCGGCGCGCTCGCCGGTGTCGACGTAGCCGGGATCCCAGGCGCTGACGCTGATCCGCATCAGGAACCCTCACCGTCCATCCGTGTCACGTGAGAGCCGCCGGCGTCCTTGCCGACGGCGAACCGCACCGGGATCCGGTCGGCGAGGGCCGGGACGTGCGTGACCACGCCGACCATCCGATGCCCGGCGCCGGAGAGGCTTTCCAAAGTGGCGGCGACCTGGTCGAGGGTGTCGGCGTCCAGCGACCCGAAGCCCTCGTCCACCAAGATCGCCTCCAAACACGCGCCCTGAGCCGACATGTTCGCCAGCTGCTCCGACATCGCCAGCGCCAGCGACAGCGACGCCGCGAAGGTCTCGCCGCCCGACAGCGTCTTCACCGGACGTGTCAAGTCGGCGTCGTGATGGTCGACGACGCAGAAGTCGTTGTCGTCGCTGTAAATCAGGTCGTACTGGCCGCCCGACAGCTGCCGCAGGATCTGCGAGGCCTCGGCCGTCAACTCCTCCAACGCCTCCGACAGCAGCCACCCGACGAACCGATCGGGCCGCATGTGGTTCTTCAGCTCCCGGGCCACCTGCGCCTCGCGAGCGGAGTCGGCGCGCTGGTCGTGCAGCTTTACGGCGCGATCGCGCTGCTCAAGGAGCTGGCCGCGCCGATTGTCGGCGGCGATGCGTTCGGCCGTGACCGCCTCGCCGACGTCGGCGCCGGCCGGCGCCGAAACGCCGGCCTCGGCGCACTGTGCCGCCAGTTCGTTGCGGACGACGCGCGAG
>JBOGDN010000257.1:0-1948 GCA_050742995.1 Stackebrandtia sp.
ACGTCGGGCGGATCGACGCCGCACTCGGTCCACCCGATGCGGCCGCCGCGTTCGGCGGAGTCGGCGGGCGCCTTGCCGGAGTTGCCGTTGACGACGTACGCCACGCCGTCGACCAGCCAGTTCGCGAACACTCCGGCGTGCCCGCCGACGAAGGCGACGCCCTTGCCGGTCGAGCGGCCGAAGTCGGCGAGCGCGCCTTCCAGAGCCGCCGCCTCGGCTCGGTCGGCGAGCCGGCTGTCGTCGCGGCCGGTGGGGTCGCGGGGCGGCACGTGCGCGACCACGATCGCCGCGCCGACGGAGGCGTCGTCGGCCGCCTCCCGCAGTCGCCGCCGCAGCGCCTCCAGCTGTTCGTCTCCCAGCCGCAGCGCGGAGGTGTCCAGGGTGATGAATCGCACCCCTCGGCGGTCGAACACGCGGCGGGCGGGCCCGAACTCGGCCACGAAATCGGCGAGCCGGCCGCCCATCACCTCGTGGTTGCCGGGGACGTACACCCACTCCAGCTCGTCGCCGAGTTCTTCGGCCAGGATCCTGCGCGCCAGCGCCAGATCCTCGCGCGCGCCCTCGTCGACGAAGTCGCCGTTGACGAGCAGAAACTCCGGCCGTCGGGATTTGAGGCGCCGCAGCATGCGACGCGCCGAGGCGACGATTGGACCGTCGGGCTCGGCCGCGGTGAACTGCGCGTCCGACAGCACCGCGAATCGCAGAGCGCGGTCGTCGACGGTCGCGGCGCTCAACGGTTCGGCGGGGCGGGGCCGCCGCGGCAGCCGCGCCGTCGGCGGCAGCACCGCGACGAGCTCGGCGAGGACGACACGGCCGCGGTACGCCGCGCCCGGATCGGTCTCGGCGAGGTAGGCCCGCCGCAGCGTCAGCGGGAAGGCGACGTCGTCGGGGACGTCGAAGCGCACTCGTCGCCAGCCGTGCCAGGTCACGTGCTCGCCGCGCAGCGGGATCGAGACGTCGCGCGCGTCGACGCATTCCAGCGACGGCCACTCCCCGCTTCCGGCGCCGTGTATCCACATCTCGAAAGCGCGTGGCTGGCCGGCCACGGCCAGCGGACGGGACGGGACGGCCGACGCGGTGCGGGTGGCCGTGGAGGCGGAGAAGTCGTAATCGAGACGCAGGCCGGGGCCGTGCGGACCGGGTTGCGGGGTCGCGGTCGCCGTGGCACGGGCGGTTTCGCAGGTCCAGCCGTCGTCGAAGTCGGCGACGCTCTCGCGGCGCAGGCCGGCGACCACGGCGACGTACGCGCTGGGGTCGGCCTCGGCGTGCACGGCGACGCCGACGGCCGCGGGTGCGCGTAGGGCGGTCGCCGAGTAGCCGTCGGCGGCGGGTTCGATTCGCAGCGCGGTCTCGTCGTAGTCGAGGCGCACCTCGGAGGGCGAGACGGGCCGCCGGCAGCCGTCGGCGTCGTGGCCGAAAACCTGGAAGTCGCCGCTGTCGCCGCACGCTTCGAGCACCACGCGTGCGGCGGAGATTTCAAGGCGGGTAAACGGACCCACCGGCACGTCTCCTTTGGGTAGACGGCCTCCCGACCGTCGAGAATCGCTCCCTGCGGGAGGGTTTCACGCACTCCCGAGGCGGGCAACCGAAGGCAGCGGGAACGGGAGGTGCGGGAGCGGCGGACGGCATATAGCCGCCCGCCGCTGTCGAATGTCTTGCCGGCCGCGCCTAGCTGTCGCCCGGGGTGCCCCTGGCGATCTGCATCAGGAATTCGGCGTTGGTCTTGTTCTTCTTCAGCTGCTCAAGCACCAATTCGATGGCCTGCTGCGGCTCAAGCGATCCAAGCACCCGGCGCAGCTTCACCATGATGGCCGCCTCGTCGGCGCCCATCATCAGGTCGTCCTTGCGGGTGCTCGACTGGTGCACGTCCACCGCGGGGTAGGTGCGCCGGTCGGCGATCTTGCGGTCCAGTTTGAGCTCGGCGTTGCCGGTGCCCTTGAACTCCTCG